>NZ_DATJIY010000013.1:0-63186 GCF_035492835.1 Dinghuibacter sp. | reverse complement strand
CTCGTCCATGTCCGGGTTGAGGAAGCAGTCGCCGCCGGCGTAAGCCACCGGGTATTTTCCGGCGTACAACAGGATCTGGCGGGGCACGTCGCTGTGCAGGCGGGCGTGCGTCCCCCGGACCGGCTGCGCGCCATTGACATATATGGTGGAGCAATCCGGGCAATCGATGTCGATATCGTAGCGGACTTCATCGTACGTGATTTGCTTCTTTACATCGTAGAGCACGGGGTACCAACAGCTCTGGTAGCCGTCGGCCCGCACGGAATACCCGTTGAAAGCGATATTACCCTTCCAGTCCTGGCGGGATGTTGACGCCGCGGTCGTATCGGCGACCACCGGATACATGCCGCAATACCGGAAACGGATCGATTTGGGCAGGAACTTGCCGGTCCGGCTGGCGGGGAACCAGTAGTCATTGCTTTCATAGGTCCCGGTGGAATCGGCGACCTCCCGCTCGTATCCGAATTTGTACCCGGAGGGGTAGTTCTCGAAATAGCGGATATTCATACCGGAATTGATCCGGATCAGGTAATCCTGGATGCGCGGCACGTTATGCAGGACGAGGTCGCAGTCGACGGTCCCCTGGAGGATCGACAGGTGAACGGTGCCGGTTAACAAGGGGAGGGTATCCTGGGCGCGCGCAGACAAAGCAAAGCTGGCGCCCAGGAGGAGCGCAACGAGTTTTCTCATACCCCCAAAATAAGCAAAATCCCCGATCCATGCGTCGGGGCGTTATCCCAACCCACCATCCACGACGATCGCGCGCCCGGTGACGTATTCCGCGCGGATGAGAAAGGCCACCACTTCGGCCACGTCTTCCGCACGCCCCACGCGCTTCAACGGTATCTGCGCTGCGTACTGCCCGAAAGCCGCTGCGCGCTCCGTGGCGGGTACGAAGTCCCACCAGGGGGTATCGATCACACCGGGGGAGACGGCGTTAACCCGTACCGGCGCCAATTCCCGCGCCCAAATCGGTACCATGAGCTCCAGGGCGCCGTTGACGGCGCCGATGCCGGAGGTCCCAGGCATACGGCCGGTGGCCGAGATGGCGGTCAATACGGTGATGCTGCGGCGGACATAGGGCAGCGCCGCCTGGACCGTATGGAGAGCCGGCCAGTATTTTTCGTTGAATCCTTCCCGCAGGTCCGACAGGTCCAGGGAGGCGAAGGGACCAAGGCCCTTGTGGGACCCCAACGACACGACGAGGTGGTCAAAGGCGCCCCGTGCCGCAAAAAAAGTATCGAGCGCAGCCCGGTCACTGCTGTCGACGACGGCGTGAGGGAAACCGGTGGCGGCCAGTTTGTCCAGGGATCGACCGGTAACAAATACAGAGGCGCCCTCCGACGCCAGCCGTTGCGCCGAGGCAAGCCCGATGCCGGACGAAGCGCCGGCCAGAATGATGGATTGATTTTTCATGATCCAAAGGTCACCCGCGGGGACGCCGGCGGCGTAGGCGGGAACCTGCATCCTATATGCTCAATCCTGCATCCCCCGGAACTCGAGGGGTGTCATCCCGGCCGACTGCCGGAAAAACCGACCAAAGGTGGCGGGCTCGAAACCCAATTCATAGGCTATCTCGGAGACGGACTTCGACGTGTACCGCAGCAAAGACTTGGCCTCAATCAGGAGCATATCGCGGATGAAATCGGAGGGCGTCCGCCCACTCTGTGAACGGACCACGCGGCCGAGGTGGTTGGGGGTTACCGACAGCAGGGAGGCGTAATCCGACACATGGCGCTTGTCCATACAATGCCGCGATACCAACCGGCGGAACCGGGTGACGAGGTCCGTGGACGGGACGGCGGAAAGCCCCTGGCGCTCGTAGCTCCGCCGGGCCTCATGCAATAAAAGATACAGGTGCATCCGGATGGCCCTGACGCGACCGGATGATGAAGAGCGCATTTCGTCGTCGATCCGGAGGATATGCCCGATGATGACGTCCATTTCTTCCTGCGAGGGCTGGAATAGCGGCTGGCCATAAGGATCGAAGAACGGGAACTCTTCAGGCATCCTGAGCGTCGGCACGAACTCGGACAGGAAGTCTTCCGTGAACAGCGCGTAGTAGCCCCAGGCGTCGGCGCTGGCGTTGCTTTTGGAGAATATCTGGTTGGGATAGGTGAAGGAAAGGGTGCGGGGCTGGTGCACATAGTGGTCCAAACCGATCTGCATGTCGAGCGAACCGTTCACCGTGAGGCTGACGCGATAGAAAGCGGACTTGAGCGGGCCCATCGGCGACCGCTTCAAACCCTGGCTGGAGTATAGCTCAAAACCCGGAACGGGCTGCGAGCCATTGGAGCCGAACGGAACGTAATCGCCCTCCTCCCGGTGGACGGGCCGGAAGACGCTCAATTCGTAAGTAGGTATATGGTTCATAAAAAACCGAGCTCCAGCCGGGCTTCTTCGCTCATCATTTCCTTGCTCCAGGGGGGATCGAAGGTCAGGTTCATGTGCACGTCGCCCACGCCTTCGATCGCGCGGATCTTGCTCTCGGCGTCAAACAGGATCTCCGGGGCCGCCGGACAGGCCGGGGCCGTAAGCGTCATGGTGACCTTTACGTTGTTGCCGTCGAGGTCGATGCCGTACACCAGCCCCAGGTCGTATACGTTGACCGGGATTTCCGGGTCGAACACCGTCCGCAATACGTCTTCCACTTGTTCGCGCGTAATACTCATGATGCCTGACTTTTTACCACATATGCAAGCGCATACGCCTTGATCTGCTTCAACATCGCCAGCAACCCGTTTGACCGCGTCTGCGACAAATGGCTGCTCAACCCGATGGCGTCGATAAAATACACTTCGGAAGACACGATTTCCTGCGGCGTGTGGCCCGTCATAATGCGCACCACCATCGACACCAGGCCCTTCGTGATCAGTGCGTCGCTGTCAGCGGTGAACCACAGGCGCCCGTCGCGCAGCCCGGTGTGCAGCCATACCTTGCTCTGGCACCCGCGGATCAGGTTATCATCCGTCTTGAAGGAAGGATCGATCAATGGCAGTTCCTTCCCCAATTGTATGATGTATTCATACTTTTCCATCCAGTCGGGATACAACGAAAACTCCTCGATGATCGCGTCTTGCTCTTCCTTGATGGTCATCCCAATATCCTCCCTGCCTTCTGGAGCGCCGTCACGAGACTATCCACGTCCGAAGGCGTATTGTATATGCTGAATGAAGCCCGCACCGTTCCCGCGATGTCCAGGAAGTCCATGACGGGCTGGCAACAGTGGTGCCCCGTACGGACGGCGATGCCCTGCTTGTCGAGCAGCTCACCTACGTCGAAGGGGTGGTGTTCCGCCAGCAGGAACGATATGACGCCCGAGCGATGCTCGGCCTCACCAATAAAGCGTATACCCGGCACCGTGGACAGCGCGTCCAGGGCATAAGACATCAGCGCCTCTTCGGCCAGCTGGATGCGGTCGATGCCAATACTATCCACATAGTCCAGGGCCGCCTTCAGGCCGATCGCGCCCGACATGTCGGGAGTACCGGCCTCGAACTTGAAGGGCAGGTCGTTATAGGTCGTCTTGCCAAAGGTGACGGTCTTGATCATCTCTCCCCCACCTTCGTGCGGGGGCAGCTTGTTCAACCATTCCTCCTTGCCGTACAGGACGCCTATACCGGTGGGGCCGTATATCTTATGGCTGGAAAAAACGAGGAAGTCGCAGTCCAGGTCCTGGACGTCGACCGGCATGTGCTGCACCGCCTGGGCGGCGTCGATGAGCACCGGGACGCCATACGTATGGGCCGTGCGGATCATATCCCGTATGGGATTCACCGTACCGAGGCTGTTCGAGACATAGGTGAGCGCGAGTATCTTGACGCGGCCACGGATCAGCGTGGCGAAAGCGGCCTGGTCGAGTTCTCCACGCTCGTTCATCGGAATTACCTTCAGCGTAGCCCCGTAATACTCGCACGCCATCTGCCAGGGCACGATGTTGGAGTGGTGCTCCATCGCCGAGATCAGGACCTCGTCGCCGGGCCGCAGGAACGCCCGCCCGAATGTCGAGGAAACCGTATTAATCCCATTGGTCGTCCCCCGGGTAAAGATGATCTCGTAATCGTACCTGGCGTTGATGAACGACGCCACCTTGCGGCGGGCCTCCTCGAACGCGTCGGTGGCGCGCTGGCTCAGGTAGTGCACGCCGCGGTGGACGTTGGCGTTGATGGTCTTGTAGTATTCGTCGAGGGCCTCCAGGACGACGGTCGGCTTTTGCGTCGTGGCCGCGTTGTCCAGGTAAACGAGCGGATGACCCCCATACAAGACTTTTGTCTGCAAAATGGGGAATTCGGCCCGTATGGCCTCTATCGAAAGCGGCTCATATATGTTCAACGTGTGGGACATCTTGTGTATGGATTACCGGTCTCTCCTTCACCAAATATTTCGCCAGGTGCCTCTGCACCGCTTCGGAAGAGACCCTATCCGTGATGTCGGCGCCAAAGGCCTGTACCAATAGTTCCTTTGCTTTTTCTTCTCCTATGCCCCGGGCCCTGAGGTAGAACAGGGATTCGGGGTTGAACTGCCCGATGGTCGAACCATGGCTGCACTTCACGTCGTCGGCGAAGATCTCCAGCTGCGGCTTGGAGTGCACCAGCGACTTGTCGCCCAGCAGGAGGTTGTTGTTCTGCTGGAAGGCGTTCGTCTTCTGGGCGATCTGGCGTACGAAGATCTTCCCGTTGAAGACGGCCTTGGCGTTTCCCTGGAGGACGCCCTTGTACAGCTCGTTGCTCTCGCAATGGGGTTGGCGGTGGTCCACCACCGTATGGTTGTCGACGACCTGGTTGTCGCCGGGCAGGTAAAGACCGTACAAATGGCATTCCGAGCCGGAGCCGTCGAGGACGACGTTCAGCTGGTTGCGCAACAGGTCCGCTTCGGGCAGACAAAGGGTGACGTTGTCGTACCGGCTGTTCCGGGACTGGGTGATCTGCGTATGGCTGACCATGCGCTCTCCGCGCCGGCCGCTCTGGAGCACGTAGTGCGTGAGTTGCGCGCCTTCCTCCAGCGACCCTTCAAGGACCGAATTTACCAGCACCGGCTCGCTACCGGTCGTACAGGCCGAAGATTCCATGAAATGGAGCTCGGCCTGCCGATGGAGTACGACATGATGCCGGGGCATAAAGAAGGCCGGTGCGTCCGCGGAATAGAGGTGGATCACGTGCAACGGCTTGGCCTGGCGACTGGCGGCCCGGACCTCGATGTACAGGCCATCCGTGTGTAACGCGGTATTCAAGTCCGCGAACGGGTAGGTTCCGGCCTCGAGGGTTGGTTCGTCGGAAGACGCCATTGCGCGGACAGTGATGCCGTTTTCCTCGGGCAATTCGCTCAGCGACAGATCGACGCACCCGTTGACGAGGACGACCTGGTAGGCGTCCCAGCCTTCCACGCGACAACGGCAGATACAGTCTTCCAGGGACGCGCGCGAACCGCAGCCCACCGACGTCCGGTAGTCGTCCTTCAGGTAAGGCGCGGGGTTGGTGAACCGCCAGTCTTCGTCCTTGACGGTCGGGAAACCGTGGGCCTTGAAGGCTGCGAAAGCCTTGTCACGCGCCGCGCTTCCCCCCCGGTACTGCCGGATCAACTGTTCGTATAATCCTATCCCTGCACTCATACAACGACCTCCTCCTTCAACCAGTCATAGCCCTTTTCCTCCAGCTCGAGGGCGAGCTCCTTGGTGCCCGAACGGACGATCCGGCCGTCGTAAAGGACGTGCACGAAGTCCGGGACGATATAATCCAGCAGACGCTGATAGTGCGTGATGATCAGAAAGGCGTTGTCGGCCGAGCGCAGCTTGTTGACTCCCGCGCTCACGATCCTCAGGGCGTCGATATCGAGCCCGGAATCGGTTTCGTCGAGGATAGCCAGCTTGGGTTCGAGCATCGCCAGCTGGAAGATTTCGTTGCGCTTCTTTTCTCCCCCGCTGAACCCTTCGTTCAATGAACGGTTCACCAGCTTGGCGTCGAACTCCACGAGCGCCTGGCGCTCCTTGGAAAGCTTCAGGAACTCCCGGGCTTCCAAGGGCGGAAGACCCCGGTAGGCGCGTACCTCAGCCAGCGCGGTCTTCAGGAAGTTGATATTGGAAACGCCGGGTATTTCCACCGGGTATTGAAATGCCAGGAAAACACCCTCGCGGGCGCGGACCTCGGGAGCCATATCGAGCAGGTCTTTCCCGTCGAGGATCACTTCCCCTTCGGTGACGTGATAATTTTCCCGACCCGCCAGTACGGAGGCCAGGGAGCTCTTACCGGAACCGTTAGGTCCCATGATGGCGTGCACTTCCCCGGCTTTTACCTCGAGGTTGATGCCCTTTAAAATCTTCTTCTCTTCTACTTCAGCGTGTAAGTTCTTGATACTAAGCATGACTCTGTTTTAACCCACACTTCCTTCCAGTGTGATCGATAATAATTTCTGCGCTTCGACGGCAAACTCCATCGGGAGCTGGTTGAGTACTTCCTTGGCGTAGCCGTTGATGATCAGGGCTACGGCTTTTTCCGTATCGATACCCCTTTGGTTCAGGTAGAACAGCTGGTCCTCGCCGATCTTGGAGGTGGTGGCCTCGTGCTCCACCATCGCCGACGGGTTCCGGGATTCTATATAAGGAAATGTATGGGCTCCGCAGCGGTCCCCGATCAACAGGGAGTCGCATTGCGTAAAGTTGCGCGCGTTGTCCGCCTTCCCGCCCACCTGGACGAGCCCGCGGTAGCTGTTCTGGCCTTCCCCGGCGGAAATGCCTTTAGAAATGATCCGGCTCTTGGTATTGCGCCCGATGTGGTGCATCTTGGTCCCGGTGTCCGCGATCTGTTTCCCCTTGGTCACCGCCACGGAGTAGAACTCCCCGGTGCTTTGGTCGCCTTGCAGGATGACGCTGGGATACTTCCAGGTGATGGCGCTCCCGGTCTCGACCTGCGTCCAGGATATTTTCGAGCGGGCGCCCTTGCAGATGCCGCGCTTGGTGACGAAGTTATAGATGCCGCCCTTCCCGTCCTTGTCGCCCGGGTACCAGTTCTGGACCGTGGAGTACTTGATCTCCGCCCCTTCGAGCGCAATCAGCTCCACTACCGCAGCGTGTAGCTGGCTGGTGTCGCGACGCGGCGCCGTACAGCCTTCCAGGTAGCTGACATAGCTGCCCTCGTCGGCAATGATCAGGGTACGTTCGAACTGCCCGGTATTTTCGGCGTTGATCCGGAAATAGGTGGACAGCTCCATCGGGCAGCGTACACCCTTGGGGATATACACAAACGACCCGTCGGAGAAAACGCCTCCGTTGAGGGCCGCAAAAACGTTGTCGGAATGGGGTACCACCGTCCCCAGGTATTGTCGTACCAGGTCAGGATGCTCCTGGACGGCCTCGCCCAGGGAACAAAAGACGATACCCAGGTCGGCCAGCTGTTTTTTATAGGTCGTCGCCACGGACACGCTGTCAAAGATGGCGTCCACGGCCACGCCGGCCAGCATTTTCTGCTCGGTCAGCGGTATGCCCAGTTTTTCAAAGGTGGCCAGCAGCTCCGGGTCCACTTCCTCCAGGCTTTGGTACTTGGCCTTTTGACGGGGCGCCGCGTAATAAGAGGCCTCTTGGAAATCGATCTCGGGCAGGGTGAAGTTCTGCCAGGTGGGCATCGGCGACCGGAGGAAGGCGTTGTAGGCTTTGAGCCTCCAGTCCAGCAGCCAGTCAGGCTCGCCCTTCTTGGCCGAAATAAACCGAACGGTTTCCTCACTTAGGCCCAGGGGGGCCACCTCCATATCGATATCCGTGACGAAGCCGAACTCATATTCCCGGTTAGCCAGCTCTTCTAATAATATCTCGTTCTCGTTACTCATGTTTACACCGCAAAACTTTCCCCGCAGCTACACGTGCGCGTAGCATTGGGATTATTGAACACGAACCCCTTCCCGTTCAACCCGCCGGCGTAGTCCAGCTCCGTCCCGTACAGGTAGAGGAGGCTTTTCATATCCACCACCACTTTTACCCCCTTATCCTCGAAGATCTGGTCGCCCTCTTTTTCGACCGTATCAAAGGCCAGCTGGTATTCCAGACCGGAACACCCTCCCCCTTTCACCCCTACCCGGACAAAGGCGTCCGGGCCCTTATGCTCAGCGACCATCAGGTCGTGGATATATTCTTTTGCCGTCGGCGATACCGTAATCATAACCCACTTATTTATCCCGCAAAATTAGGTCATTTAGACCTTATTCCCTTGCGACAGAAGTCTATAAGGACAAATCTATGACAGACGGCGCCCCGGGCGGTGGCTTCGCGGCGCGCACGGCGGCCGGCCGGGCGCGGGATTCGTGGCGCGCATGTCGCCACGCGGGCGGCGTGCGCCGGCGCGATTTTGAAGGTAAAATTTGTTTCGTACGAAAAAAATCCTACCTTGGGGGTATGAAAGAAAAAAACACCCCGGAGCCCACCAAGGCCGAGTTGGAAATCCTTCAGGTCTTGTGGCAGCACGGCCCCTCGACCGTCCGGTTCGTCAACGATACCCTGAACGAGCAAAAACGGACCGTCCAGTATACGTCCACGCTCAAACAGATGCAGATCATGGTGGAAAAAGGGCTGCTGGCGCGGGACGAGAGCAGCATGAAGCACGTCTACCGCCCGATCGAGGAGGAGCAAAAGACCAAGGCCGCCCTGCTGGAGCGTTTTGTCGACTCCATGTATAACGGGTCCGCGTCGAGCCTGCTGATCCAGCTGCTGGGCAACAAAAAAGCCTCCAAACGCGAGATCGACACCATAAAGGAATTTATCAACCGTCTTGACAAAGAAATCTGATCATGAACTTTCCCATACACGCCCTTTGCTGGACCCTCATCCACTCCCTATGGGAGGGCTTGATCGCCGCCGTATTGGCTGGCGCCGTCCTACTTACGACCCGCCGGTCGAGCGCCGCCCTGCGTTACCAGTTGCTTACGCTGATCTTTTTCGGCCTGGTGGCCGCCGTGGGGGTCACCTTCGTATGGCTGTTGCCACATGAGTCGACCGAGGTCGCAACGGCCGGTCGCAACGTAGTGCTGCACTTCGGAGGCGCTACCCCTGTGCAGCACGCCGCCGTCGCTGTCCCTGCGCCACTGTGGCAAAGGGTATCGGGATTCTTTGACCGGCACGCGACGGCGATCGTTTGGATATGGCTGCTGGTCCTGGCCGCCAAACTTACCCAAACGGGTTTGTCGCTCGCCCACGTACGCCGGTTGAAACGCCGCCGCGTACACGCGGCGGGTGCGGAATGGTCGGAACGGGTGCGCGCGCTCGGTTCGTCGCTCGGTTTACGCCGGACGATCACCCTCCTGGAATCCGGTCTGATCCGCGTTCCGATGGTCATCGGCTACCTGAAGCCCGTGATCCTGGTACCCGTGGGCATCCTGGCGCAGCTGCCCCAGGACCAGCTGGAGGCGGTGCTCCTCCACGAGCTGGCGCATATCCGCCGCCGCGACTACATGGTGAACCTGATCCAGGGGATCGTGGAGGCCGCGCTTTTCTTCAATCCCGCGGTGTGGTGGATATCTTCGCTGATCCGGGAAGAACGGGAGAACTGCTGTGACGACATCGCCATCCGCGCCACCGCCAGCAAGGCGCAGCTGATCCATGCCCTGGTCGCCTTCCAGGAGTACAGCCTCGCGGCCCCGGCCTTTGCCGTCGCCTTCCCCGGCCGCCGCAACCCGCTCCTGGACCGCGTCAAACGCATTGTTTACAATCGCAATAAAACGTTAAATGCCATGGAAAAACTTTTTTTGACGGGCTGCCTCGTCGTCGCGACCTGCCTTACCCTCGCGTTCACGCCCTTCGGCCAGCGCCACCTGCTTACCAGGGACACCATCCCCCCCGCGCCGCCGGTCGCGCCCGTCCCACCGGTTGCGGTAGCTACAACGCCCGCCCCGCCCGCTGCCCTGCCGGGCGCTCCTGCCGGCGCGGCCGCGGCCATAGCGCCGCCGACACCTCCCGCGGCCGGGGCGCCGACCGTGGATGCGCCCGCGATCCCCGCAATGGCGCCGGCGCTCACGGCCACCACGCCCGTCTCTCCCATCGCGCCTGCCACGGCGCCGGCGCCCCCCGTGCCCCCAATTCCGGACACGAGCACGATCCCTGACAACGAGTTCGAACACGGAACCTTCAGGGGCACGCTGGACATGCAAAATCACAAAATCACCTATGCCCGCGGTATCTGGAGAAGCGAAAACGGCAATACCGTCCGTTACTACCTCGACAACAAAAAGGTTGTCCAGGAGAATGGCGTCACCACCGCCTATTACGTCGAGGGCCGGTCCGAGGATATCTCCAGCCATGCCGGCGAGATTGACGACGTCATCTCGACCCTGAAGGCCTCCGAGAAAAAGAGCTCCACGGTCACCCTCGACAGCTCACCCGGCGCGTCCTATACGGAGAGTGGGAGTCAGGTCAGCGGCTCCGGGTACACCATGAGCAGCGGTGGTAGCGGTAGCAGCAGTGTTAGCGGGTCGGGGACCGTAGGCAGCGGTAGCTTTGACATCCATACCGGCAAAAACGGCAGCGCCACCGTAGGCCCGGAACGCGTCACGGTCAACGGCAGCAACACATCGGCGACGCTCCTTCACTATACCGGCAAGACCGACGACGCCAACAGCCCCATACTCGAGGATATCTTTAGCCAGAAGCTGGCGGACAATCCCGACAACGTCTCTTTCGCCCTTGACGCCCATCATATGACGATCAACGGCAAACGGCAGCCGAACGAGGTCTTCCAGGCGTTCAAGGCAAAATACATCCACCACAACGGGGACGGCTACACGTATAAACGTGAGAACGGCGACACGTCCAGTATCGTGAGCCAGCGCTCGTCCAACTAGCGGCCCGCGGGGTGGCGCGGCGCCCGCAGAGGTGGCGTGGCGCCCGCAGGGGTGGCGCGGCGCAAAAAGGGTCGAACGGTAAACGGCAAAATGCCAAAGGCGGTAAATTGCCACCCTATGTACCGTTCGATCCTTTGCCTTGTCCTTGCGGCCGTTACGTTGCAAGCTGGCGCGCAAACCTTGTACGTCCCCCGGGACATCAAACCAGCCTATAAAAAAGGCACCCGCTCCCCCGACGGACGACCCGGTCCCCACTACTGGCAGAACACCGGCAAATACGACATCACCGTCACCGCCATGCCCCCCGGCAGGACGGTGCGCGGCAGCGAAGACATCGCCTATACCAACAACAGCCCGGACACCCTCAAGTCCCTGGTGATCCGCCTGGTGCTCAATGTCCATAAACCGGGGGCGGCCCGGTATGGCGACGCGGGGAAGGATTACCTGACCGACGGCGTCCACATCGATAAATATGCCGAGAACGGCGAGGCCCGCACCTGGAAGGAACCCGATGGACACGCCACGTGGGCGGCGATGCCCCTGGCGACGCCGTTGCTCCCGCACGCCACCGTCAGGCTGTCGATCGACTGGCACTACGAAATCTCCCTGGAAAGCGGCCGCGAAGGCATGCTCGATTCGACCACCTACTACTTGGCCTACTTCTATCCGCGGGTATCGGTGTACGACGACTACAATGGATGGGACCGCCTGAGCTTCACCGACGGTCAGGAATTCTACAATGACTTCAACGACTATACCCTGCACGTCAGGACACCCGCGAACTATGTCGTCTGGGCGACCGGGACGTTGCAGAACCCGGGCGAGGTCCTTCAACCCGCCATCGCCCAAAGGCTCCAGCAATCCATGACGTCGGACCAGGTCAGCCACATCGCCACGCTCGACGACATGCAGGGCAACCGGGTCACCGCGCAGGCGGCGCAGAATACCTGGACGTGGACCGCGGATCATATTACCGATATGACCGTTTGCCTGAGCAACCACTATGTCTGGGATGGCACCTCGGTCGTGGTGGACGACAAAACCGGCCGCCGCGTAAGCGTCCAGTCGGCCTTTAACGACAAGGCTGAAGACTTTCACCACGCCGCCGAGATCGGCAGCCATGCCATCGGCTGGCTGTCGCACAACTGGCCGGGAGTCCCCTACCCCTTCCCGAAAATGACGCTGGTACAGGGTTTTGCGGACATGGAATACCCGATGATGATCAACGACAACACCGAGGAAGACGTGAATTTCGCCCGCCTGGTCGCGGACCACGAGATTGCGCATACCTATTTCCCGTTCTACATGGGCATCAACGAAAGCCGCTATGCTTACATGGACGAAGGCTGGGCCACCACCTTCGAGCTCCTGATCGGGCGGACCGAAGTGGGCGATGAAAAAGCGGAGAACTTCTACAAGGCCTTCCGCGTCCGCGGCTGGATCAACGACCCGTCTTCCAACGAGGACCTGCCCGTCATCACGCCCTCCAACAACCTGAATGGCGTGGCCTATGGCAACAACTCCTATGGGAAGCCGTCCCTGGGCTACCTGGCCGTCAAGGACATGCTGGGCGACGACGTGTTCAAAAAATGTCTCCATACATATATGGACCGCTGGCATGGCAAACATCCCATTCCCTGGGACTTCTTTTATTCGTTCAACGACGCCTCCGGTCAGAACCTGAACTGGTTTTGGAGCAACTGGTATTTTTCCAACGGGTACATCGACTACGCGCTCCGCGACGTGAAGGACGGTACCGTAACCGTTGAAAACGTCGGCGGCTTCGACGCCCCCTTCGACGTGATCGTGCGCTACGCTGACGGGACCACCACGACCGAGCACGAGAAGTCGTCCATATGGCAGAACGGCGACAGGACACTGCAGCTCAAAGTGCCGATGAAACCGCACGTGGCGTCGGTGACGCTGGACGGCGGCATCTGGATGGACGCCACGCCCGCGGACAATACCTGGAAGGCTGTACCTTAGACCCAAAATCCCCCCGTTATGTTCCAGCCGTCTACCTATACCGAAAGAAGACACCGACTCCGCACCCTCGTGGGCAAAGGCCTCATCCTCCTGCCGGGGAACGTCGATAGCAGCATGGGCTACAAAGCCAACGTCTACCCCTTCCGCCAGGACAGCTCGTTCCTGTACTTCTTTGGGTTGGACCGGCCCGGGCTGGTGGGCATCCTGGATATAGACAAGGAGCAGGAGACCCTCTTCGGGGACGACATCGACATCGAGGACCTGGTCTGGACGGGGCCCGTGGAGGCCTTGTCGAGCCAGGCGGAGCGGGTAGGGATACGCCGCGTCCGGCCGCTGAAGGAGCTGCGCGCCGTGCTGGACAAGGCGCGCGCGGAAAACCAACCCATCCACTACCTGCCGCCCTACCGGCCGGAACACAGCCTGCAGCTGCACACCTGGCTCGACATACCGCTGGAGACGGTGGAGGCTACGGCCTCCCTGCCGCTGATCCGCGCCATCGTGGCGCTCCGGTCGGTCAAAAGCCCGGAAGAGGTACTCGAGATAGAAAAGGGCGTCAACACCACCAACGCCATGCAGCTGGCCGCCATCCAGCACGCCCGCGAGGGCATGACGGAAGCGCGGCTGGCCGGTCTCCTACAGGGTATCGCGATCGGCGACGGGGGCAACCTGGCCTTTCCGACGATCCTTACGGTCAACGGCCAGATCCTGCACAACCACTATGGTCCGCACCTGCTCGAAAAGGGCAAGATGGTGCTCTGCGACTGCGGGGCGGAAACCGCGCTCCATTACGGGGGCGACCTGACGCGCACCTTCCCCGTGGACAAACAATTCACATCGCTCCAACGCGAGGTATACCAGATCGTCCTCGATGCGCACCAGGCCGCCGTGGCCGCGCTCCGTCCGGGAATTCCATACCGCGACGTATACTACCTGGCCTGCGGCATATTGGTCAGGGGGCTGCAACAACTGGGCCTGATGCAGGGCGACGTACAGGAAGCCGTGGCGGAAGGCGCGCACGCGTTGTTCTTCCAATGCGGGCTGGGGCATATGCTCGGGCTCGACACCCACGACATGGAAAACCTCGGCGAAGCCTATGTCGGCTATACCGACGTCCTGACAAAAAGCACCCAGTTCGGGATCAAATACCTCCGGCTGGGCAAACCCTTGGAAGAGGGTTACGTCCTCACGGTCGAACCCGGTCTGTACTTCATACCGGAACTGATCGACGCCTGGGCCGCGGAGAAGAAGCTGTCGCAGTTCATCCGCTACGACAAGCTGGAGGCATTCCGGCACTTCGGCGGGATCCGCATCGAGGAGGACTTCCTGATCACCGCCACCGGCGGGAGGCTGCTCGGCGATCCGTTGCCCAAGACGATCGCGGAGATCGAGGCGCTCCGGGGATAAGCGGCGGCGCCGCGGACGGACGGAGAAGTCGTACCTTTGGCCCGATGTTGACCGACTCTTTTGGACGCGCACACGACTATCTGAGGATCTCGCTGACGGATAACTGCAACCTCCGTTGCTTTTACTGTATGCCCGAAGAAGAGTACGCCTTTACCCCACCCTCCCGGCTGATGCAACCCGATGAAATCTTCGGGCTGGCGAAGCTGTTCACCGACATGGGCGTGCGGAAGATCCGGCTTACCGGCGGCGAGCCGCTGGTCCGCAAGGACGCCGGCGAGATCATACGGTCGCTCGCCACGTTGCCCGTCAAGCTCACGATGACCACCAACGGCACGCGGCTCCACCACTTCATCGACCTCCTGGAGGACGCGGGCGTACGGAACCTGAACATCAGCCTGGACACCCTTCGTCCCGAGCGTTTTCACCTGATTACCCGTCGGGATCAATTCAAACAGGTCATGGACAACATCGCGCAGCTGCTGACGCGGAACATCACGGTGAAGGTCAACGCCGTCATCATGCGCGGCCTCAACGACGCCGAGGTCGTCGATTTCGTCGCCTGGACGAGGGAAAGCCCCGTCCATGTCCGCTTTATCGAGTTCATGCCGTTCGAGGGGAACCACTGGACGAGCAACCAGGTCGTGCCCTGGTCGGAAATGCTCGACGCCATCGGCGCGCACTATCCCTATGAACGGACCGGTGACGATCCAAACGATACCGCCCGGCACTACCGGGCCTCCGGACACGCGGGCACCTTTGCCTTTATCTCCACGATGAGCGCTCCCTTCTGCACTACCTGCAACCGGCTCCGGCTGACGGCCGACGGGAAGATGAAGAACTGTCTTTTTTCCGGGGAAGAGACCGACCTGTTGACCGCGTGGCGGAATGGCCTTGACGTCCGGCCGCTGATCGAGGCGTCGGTCCGCGCCAAGGCGGAGCGCCTGGGCGGGCAAATGCCGGTTTCCTACCAGCAGTTGGAAGCGGAAACCATCCATAACCGAAGCATGATCACCATTGGCGGCTAAATCACTCATATCCGTTGACGAGGCGCTGGCGCTCATCCGCGATCTCGTGACGCCCCTTTCGCCCGTGTGGCAGGCGCCGGCGGTCGGGCGCGTACTCGCCGACGACGTGTATGCGCCCATCGACCTGCCCGGCTGGCCGCAGGCGTCGATGGATGGGTACGCCTTTGCGTGGGAAAGCCACGCGGTCAGCGGCCCTGACGTTGCGAGGCGCCCGCTGCGCATCATCGGCGAGGTACCCGCTGGCGCGGCTCCGGACTTTACCCTGGGGCCCGGCGAAGCCGCCCGGATTTTTACCGGCGCCATGATGCCCTCGGGCGCGGACACCCTTGTGATCCAGGAAAGGGTAACGGTCATGGGTAACCGCCTGACCATCGAAGACGCCGCCCTGCAACCGGGCGCGAACGTCCGGCCGGCCGGTTCGGAGATCCCCCGGGGAGCCCTGGCGTTGCCAAGGGGCCATGTCCTCAACCCCGCATCCATCGGCTTCCTTGCCAGCCTCGGCCTTGAAAAGGCGATGATCCATCCCGCCCCCAGGGTGGGCCTCATTACCACCGGCAACGAGCTGACGCCTCCGGGCGAGCCGCTACAACCCGGACGGGTTTACGAATCCAACTCCTTTGCCCTCAAAGCCGCCCTGGAACAAACCGGCACGCCGCTGACCGTCCACCGATTGGCGCCCGACGAGCCCGCAGCCCTGGAAGCCATCATCCGACAGGCCCTCGGGGCGACAGACGTGCTGCTGCTCACCGGCGGCGTCAGCGTCGGCGACTATGACTTCGTCGCCCGGGCGCTGGACGCCTGCAAGGTGCAATCTATTTTTCATGGCGTCCGTCAGCGGCCGGGGAAGCCGTTTTATTTCGGGGTATGGGAAAAGATGCCGGTATTTGGGTTGCCAGGGAACCCGTCGAGCGTGCTCACGTGTTTCTATGTGTATGTCCTGGAGGCGCTGGGGAAGGGGCTGCGGACGGAGCGGTTGGCGCTCGCGAAGCCTTATCGGAAGGCGGGGGGGCTCACGCACTTCCTGAAAGGCGCCGCCGAAGGCGGCGCCGTAGAACCCCTGGGCGCTCAGGAATCCTACCGAATGAGCACGTATGCCCGGGCCAACTGCCTGATCCGTCTCCCGGAGGAAGGGAGCGACTTCGCCGAAGGGACATTGGTGGATGTGTACCCGTTACCGTAACTTTGGGGTATGACAGTATTAACCTTCGGCCGGATCGTCGACATATGCGGCGCGGGCGTCCTGGACGTGGCGCCCCAACCCGACACCGATTCCCTGGAAGCGCACCTGCACGGTCGCTACCCGGAGCTGAAAGGCCTGACCTATGTGCTCGCCGTGGACCAGAAAACCATCACCGGGAACACCCCCCTTCACCCCTCATCCGTGGTGGCCGTACTGCCGCCCTTTTCCGGAGGCTGATATGAATGCCCGCTACCAACGACAGCTGTTGTTGCCCGGCTGGGGCCCCGATACCCAGCGGCGACTGTCACAGGCGGCCGTCCTCGTCATCGGGGCCGGAGGGTTGGGCTGTCCCGCCCTCCAGTATCTTACTGCCGCGGGCATCGGCCACATTGGCCTGGTCGACGACGACCGCGTCTCGGTCACCGACCTGCACCGCCAGATTCTGTATACCGACGCCGACCTGGGCGTCCTCAAAACCGAGGCCGCCGCGGCGGCCCTGTCGCGGCTGAACCCGGAGGTCCAGGTACGTACCTATCCCTTCCGGCTCACGAAGGAGCGGGCGTTGGAGGTCATCGGCGGATACGACGTCGTGCTCGATGCATCGGATAATTTTGCCACCCGGTACCTGGTCGGGGATGCTTGCGCGCTTTTGCAGAAGCCGCTGGTCTACGGGAGCGTTATGCGCTATGAAGGGCAGGTTTCCGTTTTTCATAAAAAAAACCAACCCGGCGGGGCTCATTCGTTTGGCTATCGCGACCTCTTCCCGACGCCACCGGCCCCGGGTGAAGTCCCGTCCTGCGACGAAGGCGGCGTCCTCGGCGTGGTCGCCGGCATCATCGGCAACCTGCAGGCGCTGGAAGCGATCAAGCTCCTCACCGGCCTGGGCGAACCGCTGATCGGGCGACTATTGACCTACGATGCGCTGGGGCAGCGTTTCTACGAGGTCGCCCTGACGCCCCGGGATGTAAATGGGCCCCGGAACGTACACGGACCACAGACGGCGGGGGAATTCGCGGCGTGGCCCTATCCCGATGACGAGTGCCGGTACGCCACCGTCGACAACGCGACCTTCAATGCCCTCCGCGCCCGGGAAAACGTGCTGGTCCTGGACGTACGCGAGCCCGGCGAGCTCCCCATGGCACCGTTCCCGCACGAGCGATGGCCGCTGAGCCGGCTGAGGCAGTCGCCCGATGTGTATCAGGACCGGACCATTGTCGTATTTTGCCAGTCGGGCATCCGGAGCCGGGAAGCCGCCGCGCTGCTGGCCGGGCGCAACATCGTCTTTCAACTAAAAAATGGCATGGCAGGATGGACAAGATAAAAAACATCTTCACCCAGGGACCGATCTCCCCCGCCTTTATAGCGGACAGCATCGCCAGGCACGCCAGCAAAACCGGGATCGGCGCCCACAGCATTTTCCTGGGCCAGGTCCGTGCCGACATACAGGGCGGGCAACGGGTCGCGGGGATCGAGTATACCGCTTACGAGCCCATGGCGCTGGAACGGATGCACGAGATCCGGGAGGATATCTTTACCCGGTACGACCTCACCTGTATGCACGTCCACCACAGCCTTGGGTTGGTAAAAACCGGGGAGGTGTCTCTGTTCGTCTTTACCTCCGCCCCCCACCGCCGGGCGGCCATCGACGCCTGTAACGAAGTGGTGGAATCGATAAAGGCCAGCCTGCCTGTCTGGGGCAAAGAGATATTCGACAACCAGGATACGCGCTGGAAAGAAAACCGATGACATGAACGACATCACCCAAAAAGTAAGCACCCTCCGTAAGGCCGTGGCCATAGCTACGCTCTCCGTTTCCAGTCCCGACACCATCGCCGCCGTGGAACATGGGCGCGTCCCCAAGGGCGACGTGTTCGAGTTCTCCCGCGCCGCGGGTCTGCTGGCCATCAAACGGACCAGCGACGTCATCCCCGACTGTCATCCCCTCCCTATTGAATACGCGTCCATCACGCACGCCATACAAGGGTTGGACATCCTGGTCACCGTGGAGGTGCATACCGTCTACCGGACGGGGGTGGAGGTCGAGGCCATGCACGGGGCGGCCATCACCGCCCTGACGATGTACGACATGCTCAAGCCGCTCGACAAGGGCATCCGTGTATCTGACATCCGTCTCGACGCCAAGAAGGGCGGGAAGTCCGATTTTGCCGACCGTCCTGGTGACCTCCGCACGGCGGTCATCGTTTGCTCGGACAGCGTCGCCCAGGGCAAAAAAACGGACAGCGCGGGCAAGGCCGTGATCAAGACCCTTCAGGCGCAGGGACTGTCCGTCGCGCACTACGCCATCATCCCCGACGAGCTGGAAGGCATCCGCGTCAAGACGCGGGCGCTCGCGGCCGACGGATACGACCTCGTCCTTTTTACCGGGGGAACCGGTCTTTCCCCCAGGGACGTCACCCCGGAAGCCATCGCCCCGTTGTTGGACCGTCCGATCCCGGGGATCATGGAGGCTGCCCGCGCCTATGGCCAGGAACGGACGCCCTACGCCATGCTGTCCCGCGGGGTTTCGGGCTTTATCGGGAAAACGCTGGTCCTCACCCTACCCGGCTCGACCCGGGGCGCAGAGGAGACCATGCACGCCCTTTTCCCCCACATCTTGCATATTTTCGCCGTCGCAGGCGGAAGTAGACACGAAATGTGATAATTTTGGTTAAATGAAGGTTGTCCAGTTTACGATCCCCGTTGCCGGCGAATATTCCGTGATCGTCCAGGAAGACGTACAGCACTGGTTTTACGAGCATCTTCACCGGCATCCCGAGACCCAGATCACCTGGATCATAAAAGGTGAAGGAACGCTGATCGCGGGCAACTATATGCAGCGGTTCAAACCCGGCGACATCTACGTCCTCGGCGCCAACCAGCCCCATGTTTTCAAAAGCGACCCCAGCTACTTCGACAAGCGCAAAAAAAAGGACGTCCATTCCATATCCATTTTTTTCAACCCCAAGGGGTTTTTCAAATCCATCCTGGAGCTGCCCGAGATGAAAACCGTCGCCAAGTTCGTAGACTCGACCAATTACGGCATCCAGGCCCACTACCTCCACCAGGACATCCTCAGCGAGGCCATCCAGGACGTCAAGACCAAGACCGGGGCCGGACGGCTTTCGGCCTTTATCGACATGCTCCAGTTCATGGCCGGTCTCAAAAAGTGGAAAACCCTCTCCACCGAAATCACCGAGCACGCCATCTCCGATACCGAGGGGCTCCGGATGAACGACATCTATCAGTATACGATGTCCAACTATACCGAAAACATCACCCTCAAAAGGATCTCCGACGTCGCCCACCTCACCCCCCAGGCCTTTTGCCGCTACTTCAAAAAACACACCCTCAAGACCTACGTCAACTTCCTGAACGAGGTCCGGGTCAGCGAGGCTTGTAAAAAACTCATGGCCCGCGACTACGAAAGCGTCTCCGCCGTCGCCTACCAAACCGGCTTTAGCAATGCCGTCACCTTCAACCGGGTTTTCAAAAAGGTCACCGGCAAGTCCCCCCGCCAGTACGGTAAGGAATACGCCCAAAACGTAGAGTACTAGTAATCAAGCGATTATTCTTTTGGGCTTTAAATTTTTAAAAAATTTCTATGCCCGGATGGGTTAATACGTTTCGGTAATTGTTTTATTTATATTTTTAACTAGTATTATCCAAAAACAGTTATCATGAAGAAACCGAGTTATTATTCAATCGTCAAGACCGCCATCGAAGAAGACAGCCTTCCGTCCATCCGCAGCATCCAGGACATCATCCCCATCACCGTGCTGACGCAGGACATGCGGATCAATTACAACACCCTGTCCAAACGGTTACTGGACCCCGCCCAATTTACAATGGAGGACATCAACCGGCTGTCGCGGCTGATCGGCGTGGATTCCACGATGTTGTTCAGGAAGATCGAGAGGGAAGTGCGGCGATGAGCGCGAGAGGAGCGAACGCAAGTCGCGACGCTCAGGCGACAAAATCGGTAAAGAAATGACCAATCAGGGGGTGTATCCAAAGCCAGTCGTAGCCTACCTTCGCACAAATTCGACAAGGCAATGGCTATTGTACATTGGACCGGAGTATACCCCGCGTTGCTGACACCTTTTACGGAAAATGATCAGCTGGACATCCCTCTTTTTTTGAAGAACCTCGAGGCGCAAGTGGAGGCGGGAGTGGACGGGATCATCCTGGGGGGCTCACTGGGCGAAGCCAGCAGCCTGGCAAACGAGGAAAAAGCGGAGCTCCTGCGGCATGCGCGTGAATTCCTGCACGGACGCATTCCCATCGTCGTCAATATCGCGGAGCAAACCACCAGGGCCGCCGTCCGGTTGGCGCAGGAGGCGGCCGACGGTGGGGCGGATGGGCTGATGCTCCTGCCCCCCATGCGTTACAAGTCGGATGACCGTGAGACCCTGGAGTACTTCAAGGCGGTGGCGACGGCCACGGCCCTGCCGGTCATGATCTACAACAACCCGGTCGACTATAAGATCATGGTGACCCTGGACATGTTCGAGACGCTGAGCGCCCTCCCCACGATCCAGGCGGTGAAGGAATCGACCCGGGACGTGTCCAACGTAACCCGGATGATCAACCGTTTTGGGGACCGTTTCAAGGTCCTCTGCGGCGTCGACACGCTGGCGTTGGAGAGCCTCTGCCTGGGCGCCGACGGATGGGTAGCGGGTCTGGTGGACGCGTTCCCCCGCGAAACCGTAGCGATCTATCGCCTGGTGAAGGCCGGGCGGGTAGCCGAGGCAGTGTCGATTTACCGCTGGTTCCTACCCGTGCTCGAGCTTGACATCCATCCCAAGCTGGTGCAATACATCAAGCTGGCCGCGTCGCGGACGGGTCTCGGTTCGGAGGTCGTCCGACCCCCCCGGCTCGTACCCGATGGCGCTGAAAAACAACAAATATTGGCTATCATTGACCAGGCGCTGGCGACCCGGCCGGTGCTGCCGGAATAGACTATGAAGAAAACGTTTTTTTGCATCGACGCCCATACCTGCGGGAATCCCGTACGCCTGGTCGCCGGCGGCGGACCGCCGCTCCAGGGGGAATCGATGAGCGAACGTCGCCAGCACTTCCTCCGGGAGTACGACTGGATCCGCAAGGGGCTGATGTTCGAGCCCAGGGGCCACGACATGATGAGCGGCAGCATCCTCTATACGCCGCTGGACCCGGACAACGACGTGGCGGTGCTCTTCATCGAAACCAGCGGTTGCCTGCCCATGTGCGGGCACGGCACCATCGGTACCATTACCATCGCCATCGAAGAAGGTCTCGTCGTTCCCCGGACCCCCGGCATCGTCCGGATGGAAGCGCCCGCGGGCCTGGTACTCATCGAATACCGGCAGGAGGGCAAAAAGGTACGCAGCGTCAAACTGACCAACGTGCCTTCCTATCTGGCCGCGACAGACATCCCCGTGGACTGCCCGGACCTGGGGCGGCTATACGTGGACGTGAGCTATGGCGGGAACTTCTATGCCATCGTCGATCCCCAGGAAAACTTCCGGGGTCTCCAGGACTATCACGCGGATCAGCTGATCGCGTGGTCCCGGGTGCTGCGCGACCGGATCAACGCCGCTCATACCTTTGTCCACCCCAATAACCCGACCATCCGCGGTTGTTCGCACATCCTTTGGGCGGGGTCGGTCCTCGACCCGTCTTCTACCGCGCGGAACGCCGTTTTCTATGGAGACAAAGCGATCGACCGCAGTCCCTGCGGCACCGGTACGTCGGCCCGGATGGCGCAGTGGTTCGCCAAGGGGAAGCTCGGCGTCGGCGAGCCCTTTGTGCACGAGAGCATCATCGGTTCGCGGTTTACGGGACGCATCGAGGGCACGGCGTCGGTCGGCGGCCGGCCCGCCATCATCCCCAGCATCGAAGGCTGGGCCAGGATTTATGGATATAATACGATCACGATAGACCCGGAGGACGATCCGTATGCGTTCGGGTTTCAAGTTATATAACGTATGAGGGCTGTTGTTATCGGTGGCGGCATTATTGGTCTTTGTTCCGCGTGGTACTTGCGGGAATCC
The DNA here is from genome assembly GCF_035492835.1 of Dinghuibacter sp. NCBI lineage: Bacteria > Pseudomonadati > Bacteroidota > Chitinophagia > Chitinophagales > Chitinophagaceae > Dinghuibacter > Dinghuibacter sp. The sequence continues at coordinate 40,744 of NZ_DATJIY010000013.1, read as the reverse complement.
GGCTGGGACGTGACCGTCGTCGACCGTTCGGACCTGGAGGACAACTGCTCCTACGGCAACCTGGGTATGATCGTGCCCAGTCACTTCGTGCCGCTCGCGGCTCCGGGTATCGTGCTCCAGGGGCTGAAATGGATGTTCGATTCGGGCAGCCCGTTCTATGTACAGCCTTCGCTGAATCCGGCGTTGTTGTCCTGGGGATGGAAGTTTACGCGCTCGGCCACGCGGGCCCACGTGGACCATGCGGCGCCGTTCCTGCGCGACCTGAACCTATACAGCAAAGGGTTGTACGAGGCGATGGCCTTTGACATGGATCTAACGCACAAGGGTATCCTGATGTACTTCAAGACGTCGCGTACCGGCGATGAAGAGATACACCTGGCGGGCAAGGCGCGCGGGCTCGGTCTCGACGCGGAAGCCCTGTCGCCGGAGGGCCTCCGCGTGTTGGAGCCCGGTCTCGGGATGGACGTCCTCGGGGCGGTCCACTACCGCTGTGACGCGCACCTGTCGCCGCACAAGCTGATGCCGCAACTCATCGGGGGGCTGCGGGCGGGCGGCGTGGAGTTTGCGCTCGGGTCGGCGGTGGAACGGATTGAGACGGCTCACAGCCGCGTCATGGCGGTACACACGTCGGCGGGCTCCTATACGGCCGACCGGTTTGTCCTCGCGGGCGGTTCCTGGTTGCCTTCGCTGGCGCGCATGGCGGGTCTGACGATCCCCCTGATGCCGGGCAAGGGCTACTCCTTTACCCTCGACAAACCCGCCGTGCGGCTAAACATCCCCGCGATCCTTTGCGAGGCGCGGGTGGCGATCACACCCATGGGCGGTTCCATGCGCTATGGGGGCACCATGGAAATCGCGCCGGTGAACGAAAGGATACGGATGAACCGCGTCCAGGCCATCGTCGAGGCGGTGCCGCGGTACTTTCCCGGCATACGGCTCCAAACGCCCACCGAAAACGAAGTCTGGTACGGCTTCCGGCCCTGCTCGCCCGACGGGCTGCCGTACATCGGGCCGGCCAAAGGGCTGGAGAACCTGCTCGTCGCGGGCGGCCATTCGATGATGGGGTTGAGCCTCGGGCCAGCCACGGGGAAGGTGATCGCGGACATGGCGGCGGGACGTAAGCCGGAAGTGCCGGTAGAAGCGTTCCGGGCGGACAGGTTTTCGTAATTTTCCCATATGATACGCATTTTGACCGTCGCGATCTGCCTCTACGCGACCTCCGCTGTCGCGCAGGCGAACGTTTTCCTTCCATGCACCCAGATGCCCGAGATCATCCAGCTCTTCAAGGCCGATCATGACGCCCTGGACCGGTTTTATTTTGTGGAGTACTCCCCCGAACGCGGGGCGCGCTACCAGGAACTTTGCCGCGGGTACCTCGACCGGCTGTCGGCTATCGACTATAATACCCTGAGCACCGGTTGCAAGGTGGACTATATCCTTTTCCGCCGGGACCTGCGGGAAGAAATCCACCGGTACGACGAAGAGGAGCGGAACTATACCGCCCTGCACGCCTCCTGGTTCCCCTTTGCCGACACCCTCTACGCGATGGAAAAGGCGCGACGCCGGGGTAAAAAGCCCGATGCCCGGCTTGTAGCGTATGATTTCGACCAGATCACCCGGCAGATACGGCAACTGCAGGGTAAGCTGGCCGCGGCCCCGGAAATCGGCGTGACCCAGGTGCGCTCGGCGCGCCGGATCATCGAGGGGCTCAAGTACGCCGCGGGCAGCGTGTTTAAATTCTACAACGGGTACGACCCGGACTTCAGCTGGTGGGTCCCCATGCCCTACGCCGCGCTGGACAGCATCCTCGGTGTTTATGCGTCCGCCTGGGACCAAAAGCTCAAAGGGCTGAGGACGGACAGCTCCGGGATCGTCGGCCAACCCATCGGCAAGGACGAGATCGTCCGCCAGCTCGGTTACGAAATGATCCCTTACAGCCCGGGGGAGCTGATCGCCATCGCGAACAAGGAATTCGCCTGGTGCGACCGCGAAATGCTCAAGGCTTCCCGCGAGATGGGTTTCGGGGACGACTGGAAGGCCGCGCTGGAGAAGGTGAAGAACACCTACGTTCCGCCGGGCGACCAGCCCGGGGCCATGATGGACCTGTACGATCAGTCCATCGCTTTTCTAAAGGCCAAAGACCTGGTCACTATCCCGCCGCTGGCCGACGAAACCTGGCGCATGGCGATGATGAGCCCCCAGCTGCAACAAATCCTGCCGTTTTTTTACGGAGGCGAGGAATTCAGCATCGCCTACCCTACCAATACGATGTCCTACGAAGACCGGATGATGAGCATGCGGGGCAACAACCCGCACTTCAGCCGGGCCACCGTCCACCACGAGCTCATCGCCGGTCACTACCTCGAGCAGTTCAGCTGCGAACACTATAAGACCTATCGTCACTTCGAAACCCCGTTCTGGACCGAAGGCTGGTCGCTCTACTGGGAACGCCTCCTTTGGAGCCTCGATTTTCCCCGCGACGCCGAAGACCGCGTCGGCATGCTGTTCTGGCGGATGCACCGCTGCGCGCGGATCATCTTCTCCCTCAACTACCACCTCGGCAACTGGACCCCGCAGCAATGCATCGACTTCCTCGTGGACCGCGTCGGCTTTGAGCGCGCCAATGCCACCGGCGAAGTCCGCCGCTCTTTCCAGGGAGGCTATAGCCCGCTCTACCAGGTCGCCTATATGATCGGCGGGCTCCAGTTCGAGGCGCTGAAACACGAGCTCGTCGACAGCGGCCGGCTCAGCTATAAAGAGTATCACGACGCCGTGATGCACGAGAACAATATTCCGATCGAGATGCTGCGGTGTATCTTGTTAAATGCGCCGCCGGCGAAGGACTTCACGACGCACTGGAGGTTTTATCCGTTGCCGTAGGTCGGTGCGGCCGCGTGGCGCAATGGCACGTCCGTAAAAAAAATGGGGGGCTTCGGTAGATACCGGAGCCCCCAACCTGCTACAAAACTCACATTGCAAACCTGCCCATGAAAAGAGCGTTAACCAGATTTGTAAAACAAAGATAGAAGCAAGCAAGGCCGGCGGCTTGCCGGATTTATTCAAAATGTTGTAATCTTTCGTCACGGCGTGCAGCGCGGTCAGGCTACCTGCCCCGAAAGCACCATGCGCGGCGGCACGCCATAGCGCTCCTTGTAGCACTTGCTGAAATATGAGAGCGAGCTAAAACCGGTTTCATACGCCACGTCCTTGACGCGACCGTAATTCTGGGCCAGCAGGAGCGCGGCGCGCTCGAGCCGGAGGTTGAAGACGTATTTCATCGGTGAGAGTCCGTATGCGCGGTAGCAAAGACGGCCCAGGGTGGAGACGCTCAGGTTCATGCGGTCGGCCAGGTGCCCCACGGTGAGGGCGGGATTGGATGTCTCTTCCAACGCCACCTGTTCAAACTGCTGCCGCCATTCGACGTCGTAGCCCTGGGGTATGCGCAACAACAATTCCACTTTGCGCAACAATTGGTGGACTTGGGTGTCGGTGCGTTTTCCGGCTAGCAGAATATTGGTTATTATCAGGTCGTCACCCACGATCCTGACCTCGCTGTTCTTGCATTGCATGGCAACTCCTCTATTGTATACAATGTAATTTTTTTCGGACTCCAATCCGTTAAACTTGTTTAAGATTTCGACAGACGGCGCCGGACTTTGCTCAGGCCCACTGGTGTGATGCCGAGATAGGAAGCGATCAGGTATTGGGGAACGCGCTGGAAGAGTTGTGGGCGGCTGGCGAGCAGCTTACGGTAACGAACCTCCGCACTGTCGTTCTTATGCGATGCCAGGTAGTACATCAGACGCACGCAGGTGCGCTCCGTCAGCAACCTGCTGATCCGTTCGAGACCGGGGATATCTTCGTAAAGACCCTCGATGTCGTCGTAGGAGAGGCTCTCCAGGGTGGTTTCTTCAAGGGCGCGGACATATTGGTTCGACCGCCGGCCCGTCAGGTAGCTGTAGTGGTCGCACATCAATTCCCCTTCGAAAAAAAATTGGGAGACCACTTCTTTCCCCCCCTCCAGGGTATAAAGGAAACAGCCTCCCTTCTGTACATAGTACATATCACGGAACACGCTGCCTGCCCGGAACAGGACCTCATTCTTCTGCACGGTCCTGCTTTTGATATAAGGCCTCAACCGTTCCAGGGATAAGGTGTAGTCGGGCGCTACTTGCGCCAGGTATTCAATAAAGTCAGCCATAGAGGAAGCAAAACGCCATTACTCGGCGCAAGCTACCGACAGCCCGCCGGAAGGAGTTGTACTTTTTAGTCAAAAAGTTGACCGGTGCCCGGCGCCCGTGGCGCGGGGCGGTTTGCCGAACTTCGCCTTGTAGCATTTCGAGAAGTAGGAAAGGGAGCTGAAACCGGTTTCATAGGCGATATCCTTCACCCGCCCGTAGTTCTGTTCCAGGAGCACCGAGGCTTTGAGCAACCGGAGGTGCAGGATGTACTTCATCGGGGTCATAGAATAGGTCTTGTCGCACCAGCGTTCCAGGGTGCTGACGCTGCAGTTCAGCACCGCGGCGATGTCGCTCACCTTTACCGAGGAATTATAGGCCAGCTCCTCGACCACTTGCTCGAAGCGCGCGCGGAATTTGAGGTCGAAGTTGCCTTGTGCGACGTCGGGCGCCTTTTTGTCGAAGACCAGCTTGTTGGCCCGCCGGATCGAAATATGGTTCCTGAGTGCCAGGAGGTTCTCCACCTTGAAGCGGAGGGTCTGCAGGCTTACGGGCTTGGTGATGAAATCATTGGCGCCAAAACGGAGGGCGTCGAGCGCCTTGTCCTCGTCCTGGAGACCCGAGATGGTCAGGATGGGAACATGCAGGTATTGCGCGTGGCGCCTCAGGAACCGTATGATGTCGAACCCGCTCTGGCCGCCTGGCAGCATGACGTCGGTGATGACAAGGTCCGGGATCTCCTGCTCCAGCAGGAGTATGCCCTCCCGGACCGAGGTGACCAGCGATACCGTATATGCATTCCCAAAAAAAATCTCGAGCTGCTCCCCCAGGACAAAATCATCTTCAATAATGATTATACGCGTCTCTTTCTCTTTATCGCCCATATCCCCCCGGGTTTTGTTTCCTTTTTAAATTTAGGAAACATTGTGTAATTGTGCATGTCTGACGAAAAAATGCAACAAGATGCCCAAATTCTGCAAACCTATCAACGCGCCTAGTCGTTCCTTTGTGCGGTCAACGTATGAAGAAGCCCCTATTTCCGGCGCCTGGAATACTCCGGGCGCCCTTTTTTTATTGTACATTGGGGCGCCTCCGCTGGCGCATTATGACATGATAATTACGGATGATTTCATCGACATGCTCCTCCACGACCTCGGGAACCACCTCTCCGCCACGCAATCTTTTCTGGAACTGCAGCTTTCCGGATCGCTGGCGCCCGAGCAAAGCAGGCAATTGTCCCGCAACCTCTATGACCTCACCAAGAACACGTCCACCAGCGTCACCAATTTGTTGTTGTGGTCCCGACTTACGGGCGGCAACCTTCCGACAAATATCGTAAGAACTTCGCTGTCGCTGGCTTTTGAGCACGTGCTCGACCATGAACAATCGATTGCGCAAAATAAACGGGTATCGCTCGTGGTGCCGGCGTCGCCGCCCTACCCCATCCTGGCCGACCCGCTGCGGTTACAGCTGATCCTCCGCAACCTCGTCAACAACGCCCTCAAGTTCACCGCCGCGGGCGGGGAGGTGTCCTTGTCCACCTATGCTTCCCCCGGTGAAGCCATCGTTTGCGTCCGGGACACGGGGACGGGTATCGCCCCCTCTCGATTGCCCGGTCTTTTCACCCTGGCCTCCGACCCCACGCCCGGCACCCGCAACGAAAAGGGTCTCGGTCTCGGGTTGCGCCTCTGCGCCCGCCTCACCGCCCTCCAGCACGGCCGCCTTTGGTGCGAAAGCACCCCCGGCGAAGGGAGTCGGTTTTTCCTGGCGCTGCCGCTGGCATAGGCACTGCCGCTGGCATAGGCGCTGCGTCGGGCGAAGCGCATTAAACGCGAGAACCCCGGCAGACGCCGGGGCTCTTGACAAATGAAAATTCACGGCTTGTTCCTACATATAGAGGGCTTAATCTCTTACAGATTGATCCCGCCACCCAGGAGGCCGTTGCCGGAACCGCCCAGCAAACCGCCGCCCAGCAAGCTGCCGCCGCCCAGGCCATTCAGCGCGGAGTCGGCGTTGGTAGCGGCGTCGGTGACCGTCTTGCTCGTGGCTGCCAGGAGGGCGGCCAGGGTTACGGTCAGGTCGGAAAGTAGCCCGGAGATCAGCGGATTGAGGCTGCTGACCCCTGCGCCCCCTTGTACCGAAATGAGTTCTTCAGAGGAGAGCGACTCGAAACTGTCGATGTACAGCGTTTTCATACAACGTTTGATTTTTGAAAAGGTTATTATATAGATTTCCTTACTAAATTATTCATAAGGTTTATAATAGCCCAAAACGCGCGGCTATACAAAATAGCGCCGGGGGTTAAAGCGCGGAGGCGCTGCGCAAAAAAAAGTGCGCCAGCTTTCGCCGGCGCACCGAGACATTGCATGATCTTTAGAGCCCTCCGAGACCGAGGCCGCCGAGACCCAGGCCGCCCAGTCCGAGGCTGCCAAGACCGAGACCGGACACCACGTCATTGACGGTGGTCATAACGTCGCCCAGCGCGTCGGACGCGGTCTTGGTAACATCGGCCACGATGGTGCCCAGCAACTGGCTGGGGTCGGGAAGACCTGCTCCGCCATTGACGGAGATCATGTCTTGAAGCGAAAGTTCCTTCATAAAAGAGAGATTAGGTGTGTCGCAAATCTATACTTCGGATTCCTGTCACACAAACCCATACGGCTATATCGCATAGCCGGTAGCGCTGACATCAGGCAGGCTCGGGCGCGTCTCTCCCTCCATGAGATCCACGGGCGAAACCTGCAGCAATTCAGCGATCTTGAAGAAGCGCTCCATGGTTAGCGGCGTCTTGCCGGATTCCAGCTTGCTAAAGGCGTTTTGGGAAATACCCAGCTTGTAGGCCATGAAGTCCTGCGAATACTCGCGGATGCGCCGGAGGCTGTGGATGCTTTCCAACACGGTTTTTGTGCAAGGGGTGTTTTGTTTCATATACATAGTCAAAAAAATTCACTCTCAAAAGCGGGGGCAAAGGCCGCCAGGCAAAAGCCCGGCTCAAAGGCCGCCAGGCAAAAGCACCTCAGGTCGCCGCCCCCTGGTGCCGCCGCCACAAGTGCGCATACACCTCGCTGGATACCAGCAGCTCCCCGTGCGTCCCCTGATCGACCAGGCGCCCCTCGTGGAGCACGACGATCGAATCGGCGTGCATCACCGTGCTGAGCCGGTGGGCGATCACGAGCACGGTCTTGCCCGCGGTCCGCAAGGTGCGCACGGCGTCCTGGACCAGTTGATCGCTGATCGGGTCCAGCGCGGAGGTGGCCTCGTCCAGGACGAGGATGTCGGGGTCCCGGTACAGCGCGCGGGCGATGGCCAGGCGCTGGCGCTGGCCGCCGGAGAGGTTGACGCCGTGTTCCCCGAGCAGGGTCTGGAATCCCAGGGGGAGCTTTTCGATAAAGTCAGTGATACCCAGCAAGCGCGTGATCCGCAGGACTTCGCGCAGGTCCGGCTCGTATTCCCCCACCGCGATGTTCTCCAGGATCGTGCCCGCGAAGAGGTCGATCTGCTGAGGCACCACGCCCACGCGCCGGCGCAGCGAAGCGGGGCTCGCATACCGCACGTCCATATCCCCGATCGTTACGTGGCCCGATTGCAGCGGGTAAAGGTTTTGCAGGATGGCAGCCAGCGTGGACTTACCCGAGCCGCTCTCCCCCACCACCGCGGTGATCTGGCCGCGACGGACCACGAGGTTGAAGTCCCGGAATACCTCGACCCGCGTACCGTAACGGAAGCACACGTCCCGGAACTGGATGTCCCCGATCATATCGGGCGTAAGGGTAAAGGACTCGCCCTGCTGCTCCTGCTCCACATCGAGTATTTCAAAAAGCCGGTCGGCGGCGATCAACGCGTTCTGGATGCTGGTGTTGGCGCCGATGAGGCTTAGCGCGGGACCCGTAAAGTAACCGAGCAGGGCATAGAAGGACAAGAGCTCGCCCGGGCTGAGCGCGTGGTCCAGGACGAACAGCGATCCGGTCCACAACAGCGCCACGGTAACGGCCCCGGTACAAAACGACGCGGCCGTCCCGATATAGATGTTCCCCGACGACGCCTGGAAGACGGTGCGGAGCAGCTGTACAAAACGTGTCTCCGTCCGCTCGTTGGAAAAACCCTCGAGCCCGAACGCCTTGATCGTGGACACCGCGTTCAGGGACTCCACGACGTGGCTGTTCAGGTCGGCGCTGTTTTCCATGAGACGGCGCTGGAGCTTTTTGTTGAGGAGGTCGCTCGCTTTATACACCAGCGCATATACCGGCAGGATGACCAGCATCAGCAACGCCAGCCGCCAATAGTAGAGGAACATCAGCGAAAACGAGAAGGCCACCACAAAAACGTTTACGACCATTGTGATCGCCACCTCGTTGATAAAGGTCCGGATTTTGACCGCGTCGTTGATCCGCGAGATGATCTCGCCCACGCGCATGGTGTCGAAAAAGCGCTGGGGCAGGCTGAGCACGTGTTTGTAATAGCCGAGGATCAGACGGGCGTCGATCTGCTGACCGGTTTTTAGCGCAAACATGCTTTTGACGTTGCCGATCACCGCCTGGAGGACGAGGACGGCCAGCATCCCTAAGCTGAGGGTGGTTAGGAGCCCCTTGTTGCCCTCCACGAGCACATTGTCGACGATTTTCTGGACATAGATCGAAGTCGAGAGCCCGAGCACGGTGTAAGCCATAGCGCCCACCAGCGCCTGGAGACAGACCGAACGGTGCGGCGCCAGCAGCCGCCAGAAACGCTGGAAATGCGAGCCCTTGAAGTTCCCCGGACGGAAATCCGCGCCGGGCAGCAGCAGCAACGCGACCCCGGTCCAGCGCGCGCGAAAATCGTCGAGGGAAAAGCGATGGAATTGCCCGTCCGCCGGGTCCATGACCCGGACGTACCGGCGGCCAACGGCGAAAAGAACATAATAGTGCGCCAGACCGCCGGGCAAGACGACATGCACGATCGCGGGCAACGGTATGCGCGCCAGCCCCTCCAGCGGCCCCTTCACGCCCTTGGCCTGAAAGCCCAGCCGCTCGGCGGCTTCGACGAGCCCCAGCACGTTGGTGCCCCGGGTGTCGGTGGAGGCGTACTGGCGAACGCGCGCCACGGGCAGCGACAAGCGGTAGAACGCGGCCACGGACACCAGGCAGGCGGCGCCGCAGTCGGTAACGTCCCGTTGACGGACCCGGGTGCGCGATGTATGCCAAAAAAATTTCGGATGGGGCATGGGCTCAGGATTTTAACCAGTCGCTGGTTCGGTCATACAAAAGCTGGTAGAGCGTCCGGCGCGTCAGCAGGAAACGGGCCTGGAGCGTCATACCTTTTTTCAACGAACCCCTCGGACCGCCGCGCATCTCCAGGTAGGTTTTGGCAAAACTGCAACGGACCTTGAAGACGGGTTTGGCGTCCTGTATGATAAAGTCGTTCCCGATGGATACGACTTTTCCCTGGACGACGCCCCAATCGTTGTAGTTGAAGGCGTCCACCTGGCAACGCACGGTCATGCCGGGGTGGAGATACCCGATGTCCCTGGGGGATACGTAACATTCGGCGACGATGTTGGAATCGGGCGACACGATACCGAGTATCTCGCCGGCCTGGACGTACCCTCCGGCGGATCGTCCGTCAAACTGCTGGAGCGTGCCGGACAGGGGAGCGCGGATCAGCGAGGCCGACTCTTCCTGTTTCAGGGCGCTGGCGTCGGCGCCCAAGCCGCCGGCCTCCATGCGCATCCGCCCCAGCTGTTCCTCCCAGTCGCTCCGCTGCTGGTCTATCGTGGACTGATAGGCGGCCAGCGCCTTGTCATATTCGTATTGCTTGTCCTGGAATTCTTTGGGGGCGATGACTTTCTCGTTGAGGAGCGTCCGGTCGGTGGTCACCTCCGTCCGCAGCTTGGACAGCGTGGTGCGTTGCTCCGCCAGTTGGGACTGATAGCGGGCATACTGACCGCGGTATTGGGCGGAAGCCAGTTCTCCCGGGCCGCCGCCGCGCGTCAGCACGGAAAGATCGTGTATGTATTTTTCGTGCTCGCCGAGGTCGTAGTCGGTTTGCGCGAGCTTGCTGCCCGTCACCTCCTGGCGAAGCCGTAGCAGCACCTGGCCCTGACGGACGGCGCTACCGTCGGTAACGAGCACCTCGGCGATCGTGCCCGCGGAAGGACTGCGCACCTCCGTTTTTTCAGCAACGGGACGCACCAGACCGGGCGCATTAAGCGAAACGTCTACCTTGATGTAAAAAAGGGATACGATGCCCGCGCACACCGCCGTAAGCAGCAAGGCGTACATCAACTGTCCCCTGACCGTCACTCTGGGCAGCCAGGAAAAGGTGGAATTCTCAAGGATAGCCGCTGGAAACAACTGAGCCATAACCAACACTTAGCGGGAAATTAGCGCTTTATCTACTCCGGTAGTAAAGCCCCGCTTAAACTGAATGAAATGAACCGAAAAGACTACCTTTAGGACACTATGGACACCTCCTCCCTTCACCCTACGCAGCGGTTTTCCGACCGGGTGGATAACTACGTGAAGTACCGCCCTAGTTACCCGCAGGCCATTGTTGCCTATCTGCGGGAGACCATACACCTCAACCGCAAAAGCGGCATTGCCGACATCGGTTCGGGCACCGGAATTTTTACGGAGATACTCCTCAAGCACGGCTTTACCGTCACCGGCGTGGAGCCCAACGAAGCCATGCGGCAGGCGGGCGAAAACTACCTGTCGCACTTCCACCACTTCACGAGCAGGGACGGTCGGGCAGAAGCCACCGGGTTACCCGACCATTCGATCGACCTGGTGACAGCCGCGCAGGCCTTTCACTGGATGGAACCCGCCGCGACACGGAAGGAGTTCTTCCGCATCCTCAAACCCGGGGGGCACGTCCTGCTGGTTTGGAATGTGCGTCTCCTGGACACCCCTTTCCTGAAAGCCGTCGATGACCTCAAACGGCAGCGCGGCAAAAACTACGACGCCATCCACGGCAGCCACGCCGACGAGCCCTCGATCCAGTCGTTCTTCGCCCCTGCCGACATTCGTCAGAAGTCCTTCCGACACGACCAGATCATGGATTACGACGCGCTGCTCGGACAGATGCTGTCTTCGTCCTATATGCCGCAGGAAGGACAGCCCGGCTACGAAGACATGATCGCCGACCTGGGGGAAATCTTCCAGCGCTACAATGAAAATGGCGCCGTGCACATGGAGTACGAGACAAAGCTGTTCCTGGGGCAACTGCCGACGCCCTGACGAGGCACGGCGGCCGCGCAAAATGAACGAACCTATTACCGGGCATTTCGCTATCTTTCCTGACACCTGATAGCCTGCTATGCCCAGACCGGCCCTCATAACACTCCTATTGCCGCTAACCATCCTTTCCTGCCGGAGAACGGAGAAAGACTTGCCCGGTCATACGGCCATGCTCAACCGTGCCTTTTACAAGGGCGACTCCATTTCCGTTATGACCCATTCCGCGAAGGCGGCGGACTATATCGACTCCGTTTATGCGACGCTCCCCTGGAAAGACGCACACGACTTATACCGGCTTTATACCTTCAAGCGCTACGTCTACTTTAACGCCAACGACATCGCCCGGCAATTGCTCTATGCGGACAGCGCATTGGATGCCGTGAACGGGGAACCAGCCGATAAACAGCACTCGCTGGACTTTATCGGCGCACTTTGCATTAAAGGTGACGTGCTCGCCGCGACCCGGAACTACCGGGAGGCATTCGGTTATTATTTCCGCGCAAGACAACTAGGGGATAAAGACGGCGATAGCTGCAGCGGCGCCGGCTACTGTTCCTCCCTGGGCGTGACCTGTTACCGGCAAGGTCGCTATGTGGATGCCGCCCGTTATTTCCTGGAAGCCTATCGCAGGACCCTGAGCTGTCCCAGCCCCGACGCCTACGATCGCTTCGGTTTCCTCCAGGGCAGGCTGGACGATGTCGCCTTGGGCTACGCCGGCGCGGGCATGCTGGACAGCGCCATTTTCTTCTATGACAGCGCGCGCGATTTCATCCTGCACCGGCAAGGACCGTTTCTATCCAACCCAGCGCTGCGACAATTCATTGCCGCAGCGCTGGGGGTGATCGACGGGAACGAGGGTACGGCCCGGTACCGGCAAGGGGATACGGCCAGGGCCGAAGCCTTATTCCGGAAGAGCATGTCGCTGACGAGGGGACCGGAAACCGGGGACGCCCAATTTACCGGTATCAAGCTCGCACAGCTGTACCTGGATCAAAACCGCCTGCCCGAAGCGGAGAAGCAGCTTGCGTGGCTACGGCTCAGCCTGGACAGCCTGCCGCATCCGGATGCCGAGCTGCGCTACCTGCAAACATCCCGGCGGCTCAACGACCGGTTGGGCAGGTCAGACCTGGCCTACCGGGACCTCCAGGCATACATCCACCTCAAGGACTCACTGGCAAACGCCAGCCCCATCAATGCCCTCGACATCGACGAACAGCTCAAATATGTCCGCGCGGATTTCAACCTCCAGCTGCTACAGAAACGCGATGAGCTGAAAAACGTGTTGCTCATCGTAGCCACCCTCTTTACCGCCATGGCGCTGACGATCATATTGCTCGTCATCCAGAACGCCCGCCGCTCGAAGGCGCACGTTCGGACGCTGACCACCCGGAATCAGCAAATGCACAATGCCCTGAGCGCCCTGGAGCAAAGCCACAAGGAAAACGACCGCCTCCTCAAAATCATGGCCCACGACCTTCGCAACCCCATCGGCGCTACCGGCAGCATCGCGGCCGTGATCCTGGAAGAAACGGAGCTGGACGAAGAGCACCGGCGACTCCTGGAGCTCGTTCAGAAATCCGCGGAAAGCTCCCTCGAAATGATCACCGATCTCCTTCACGCCACCGGCGCACCGGGCAACCTCCAATTGGCGCCCGTGTACATGAAGGACCTGTTGCAATATTGTATCGAGCAACTGCGGTTTAAAGCCGAGGAAAAACGCCAGACCCTCCTGCTCCGGGCCGAGCCGCTGGTCCTGTCGCTGGACCGGGAAAAAATATGGAGGGTCGTCAGCAACCTCGTCACCAATGCCATCAAGTTTTCCCCCTCCGGCACCACTATCACCGTGGAGTTGTACCGCATGGACGACGAAGTACGGGTCTCCGTTACGGACGAAGGCATCGGCATACCAAAGGATATACAGGAAAAATTGTTCGACCTGCCGGGCCAGGGCAGGACGGGCACCTCGGGCGAAGAGTCCTTCGGGTTAGGGTTGGGCATCTCCAAGCAGATCGCGGAGGCCCACGGGGGAAGGCTTTGGTGCGAAACGCCGGCGACCGGTGGCACGACATTCATCATGGCGCTACCGGGAAAAACGCTCAGCTCCAGAATCCCTGACTCCTGATGCGGGCCGGCTCGACCCCCCATTCACCCAGCTGAAAGCGCATCCTGCGCACCATACCCGCGCCACCCACGACATAAAAGATACCGTCCTCGACCAGGTCGGGACGCTCGCGTACCCAATGGGGTAACGCGTCGACCGACGCAACGGAATCCATCGGCAACCGGAAGAAATCGGGGAAACAGGAACGGTGGGCCGCATCCTGCAATACCATCGCTCCATACAACGTGGAAGACCGCGGCAACAGCTGGCGGAACGCCAGGATATGACCCAGGCTGCTTTCGTCGCCCAGGCAAACGACCCTCGACCAGGGCGCGGGAGGATGTGGTGTCCGGCTGACGCCCGCGTAGTAGAGGAAGTCTCCTTCGCGCAAGTGTCGGGCCCACCGGCTGCCCGGCCCGTCATGAGCGGTATCGATATAAAGGGTGCAGGTCCGGGTGTGTCCATCCCATCCCGCGGCCGTGTAGTCACGAAAAGTATAAGAGGCGACCCTGCACTTGATGTGTTGGGCCTCATCCCAGCCCGACATATCCGTACCGGGCAAATGGAGGTCGACTTCGATCAGGGTGTCCGGCTCCCAGGCGCGTAGCCCGATGACGCGCCCACGGCGGAGTACCGTCCTTTCCAGGAGCCCGATAGTAGTGTTTGCAGCAGCGGTCATGTGATAAAATTAACGCTGCCACAAAACAACGCAATACCGCCGGACGGAGAATGAGACGAAACGCGGGAATCCTTGGATTATCCGCGGAAAAGTTGCCTACCGATTTAGTAACGCCTGCGCCATCGCCGCGACCTTTTCCACGGTGAACCCGTATTCTTTCATGACCGCGTCCCCCGGCGCCGACTCCCCGAAGGTATCGATCCCCAGCACGGCGCCGTCCTCGGTGACATACTTCAGCCAGCCCTGCGGCGAACCCGCTTCCACGGCAAGCCGGCGACGCAGACCGCGGGGGAGGACCTGGTCCTGGTAGGCCTTATCCTGGGCGTCGAAGAGCTCCCACGAGGGCATGCTAACGACCCTGACAGGGATGCCGCCCTGGAGGAGTCGTTCCTGGGCCTCGAGCAGGAGGTGGACTTCCGAGCCCGTGCCGATGAGGATAACCTTGGGCTCGCCCTGGGCTTCGGACAGGATATAAGCGCCCTTCATAGCGCCCTCCGCGGAGGCGTATTTACTTTGATCGATCACCGGGAGCCCCTGCCGCGTCAGCACCAGCAGGACGGGTCCGCCGGTATGTTCGAGCGCGGACCGCCAGGCATACGCGGTCTCGTTGGCGTCGGCCGGCCGGATGACGGTGATGCGTGGGATGGCGCGGAGCGCGGCCAGCTGCTCGACGGGTTGGTGCGTCGTACCGTCTTCCCCCAATCCTATACTGTCGTGCGTATACACGATGATGGGCCGGATCTTCATGATGGCCGCCAGACGGATCGGCGGCCGCATATAATCGGAGAAGATCAGGAAGGTCGCGCCATAGGGAATGATCCCTTTGGTCAGCACCATCCCGTTCAGGATCGCGCCCATCGCGTGCTCCCTGACGCCGAAGTGAAAATTCCGGCCGCCCCGGTCGGTGGCGCTGAAGGAAGTATACTTGTCGAGCTTCGTTTCCGTGGAGGGCGCCAGATCGGCCGCTCCGCCCATCAACAGGGGCAGGTCCTCCGCGATCGCGTTCAGCACCGAGCCGGATGCCTTCCGGGTGGCGATCTTTTTGTCTCCTGCCGGAAAAACGGGTAGCTTCTTCACCCACTCCCCGCCCAGGTTCCCTGCAGCCAGCCGTTCATACTCCGCCGCCTCGATGCCATACAGACGTTTATAGTCCGAATACAGTTTTCGCCAGACGTCCGCCTTTTTGGTGCCGTCCTCCCCTACCTTCCGGTAGTAATCGCGGACGTCGTCCGGGACGACGAAGTACCGGTTCGGGTCGAACCCGAAGCGTTCCTTGACCAGCTTCACCTCTTCCTCCCCCAGGGGGCTGCCGTGGGCTTCGGCGGTGTCCATCTTGTGGGGGCTGCCGTAGGCGATGTGCGTGCGGACCTTGATGAGCGACGGCCGGCGGGTCTCTTCCTTCGCATTCCTGACGGCCCCGGCTATCGCCTCCACGTCGTTGCCGTCGGCGATCTCCTGGACGTGCCAGCCATACGCCTGGAAACGGATCCCGGTGTCATCCCGGAACGTGATGTTCGTGTCGCCTTCTATGGAGATGTGGTTGTCGTCGTAGAGATAGATCAGGTTCCCCAGCTGGAGCGCCCCCGCGATCGAAGCGGCTTCGTGGCTGATGCCCTCCATCATGTCCCCGTCGCTGCAGATCGCATAGATGTGGTAGTCGAACAGCGGGAAGCCTTCGCGGTTGTAGCGGGCCGCCAGCGACTGTTGGGCGATCGCCATGCCGACGCCGTTGGCAAAACCCTGACCCAACGGCCCCGTGGTGACTTCTATACCCGGCAGCAGCCCGTATTCCGGGTGACCCGCGGCCCGGCTGTGTAGCTGACGGAAGCTCTTGAGGTCCTCCATCGTGACGTCGTATCCCGTCAGGTACAAATAGGCGTATTGCAGCATACACGCGTGCCCGGCCGAGAGGATGAACCGGTCCCTGCCTGGCCACCCGGGATCCTTGGGGTCATAGCGCATGGCCAGGGCCCAGAGAACGTGTCCCATGGGCGCGATACCCATCGGTGTGCCGGGGTGTCCGGAATTGGCTTTTTGAACGGCGTCCGCGGCGAGGACGCGCACGGTGTCGATGCAGCGTTGTATCATGGTCGGCGGTGGTTATTTCCACCTGTCCCCCAAAATACGCGCCAAGCCGCGGCGGGTTTCGACCATCAGCCGTCGTGTCGCCAGGGGCGAATGATAGGTCTCGTCCCTGTCCCTTTGACTGGCATAGTAGTGCAGCAGGTCGCCCGCGGTCAGCGTGCCGATCTGCCGCTCGTCCGCCGAGCTGTCGAGTACCCGGAGCGCGGACGCTCCCGTGTTGCCTAGCAACTTGGCCGCGTCCGCCGCCGTGGCGGTTCCGTAGATCGCGGGTCCCTGGACCGGTGACGCCGGTCCACAAATGGCGCGCACCAGGACGCCCTGCAGGCGGTCTGGCTCGTAAGACTCCGGCGCTACCACACCCCGGCGCAGGATTTTTTCGGTCATGATGCTGCCCTTCATAAAGAAAAAGGAAACGAAATAGGCCGCGGTGCAGGCGCCTAACAGGGGAAGCAACCCGTGCATCTGTCCCGTCGTTTCGAGGGAAAATACGATCGCCGTCAGGAGCGCCCGCGAAGCCCCGGCAAAAAGGGCGGCCATACCGATCAGGGTGAAGGTCGGCAGATCGAGCCCCAGCTGCGGGAACCAACGGATGAGGTATACGCCCATGAGCAGCCCCAGTGCGCCCCCGATCGTGAACAGGGGCGCCAGCGTACCGCCGGAGGTGCCGGAACCGAGCGCGATCACCCAGGACAGGTATTTGAGGAAACACAACCCCAGGATCAACAATAAGGGGACATTCCCGGTCAGCAGCCGGCGGATGTTGTCATACCCCACCCCCATCGTATAGGGGGCGAAATAGCCGATCAACCCCACGGCGACGGCGCCGATGGCCGGCCACCACATCCAGTGTACGGGCAATTTTTCAAACCCGTCCTCCATCGCGTACACGGACCACGTCACCGCGGTGGCGATCAGGCCGATGATGACGCCGGCCCCGGTATAGATCGCCAGCGCCGACGGGGACGGCAGGGGTATGGCCGGCATCTGGAAAACCGGGACTTGTCCGAAAAGCAGGATATGCATCGCGTCGCCCGTCACACACCCGATGGCGACCGGGATGATCGAGCGAGCCGAGAACTCGAACAACAACAGCTCGATGGCCAGCAGGACCGCCGCCAGCGGGCTGCCGAAAATGGCAGCCATACCGGCGCAGGCGCCCGCCGCCAGGAGGACCTTGCGTTCCTCCGCGGAAATATGCGCCACCTGTCCCGTTACCGAGCCAAAAGCGCCGCCCGTGGCGATGATGGGGCCTTCCGCCCCAAAGGGACCGCCGGTCCCGATCGAAATCGCGGCCGATATGGGTTTTAAGAAAATAATGGGCCAGGGTATCTTACTGTCCTCCAGGATGATTTTCTCCATGGCCTCCGGAATGCCGTGACCCCGGATGGCCGTGGAACCCCAACGCGCCATGACCCCCACGATCAGACCGCCGATGACGGGCACCGCCACGACCCACCAGCCGAGGTGGGGCGGAAAAGCCAGTTTTGTGATCGATTCGATCAGCCAAACGAGGGCCTTTGCTACAAAACCGATCAGGATCGCGTTGACAAAGGCCTGGGTGCTAAGTAAGAATATCCTTCTATGCTTCATTTTTCAAAATTATTGCATAAACTGTGTTTTACCGTCATTTTTTACGAAATTTGTCATTAAAATATGATATAGGCAATGTTATGTGACCTCCAAAGATGTTTCCTTTGTACCCACTGCCAACCCGAATGGAAAGAGCTCATTGCCTTACGTAAACAAACCCAGTCCTTTAAAAAAGGACAGGCCATATTTTCCGAAGGAGACCCTGTGGAAGGCATTTATTTTATGTATGCAGGCGCGGTAAAGGTTCACCACCGCTGGGGCGCGGACAAGGAGCTCATCCTCCACTTCGCCCTGCCCGGTGACGTGCTGGGGTATCGGGGCCGGGACGGGGAAACATACCCCGTCTCTGCCACGGCCCTGGAACCCACGGTCGCCTGTTTTATACCCATGGCTTTCCTGGAGGCGAGCTTCCAGTCGAATTCCAGGTTCCTGTACCGGATGATGCAGCTGTATGCGGACGCGCTCCAACAGGCCGAACGCCGGATGCGCCACCTGGCGCTGACGGAGGTCCGCGGCCGGACGGCCGACGCGCTTTTTGCCATTCGGGACGCCTTTGGCGTGAACGCCGGTGGTTTTATCGCGCTGGCGATCACCCGCCAGGACATCGCCAGTTATGCGGGCACCACTTACGAGACGGTGTTTAAGCTGTTCACCGAATGGGCAGCCCAGGGATGGATCGAGACCTCCGGGAAGTTCATCCGCATCCTGAACGAAACCGGGCTGCGGGCGTTTATTCCACGGTGACCCCGATCGTCTTTGCCACGAGGCCTTCGGCGATGGCGGTGAGCTGTATCGTCCCCGCGCTTTTGCCCGTTGTCCCCGCGTTCGCCCCCGACTTCAGGATGACCAGGCACCGACCCTCCCAGCAATGGCGTTGCGGCTCCGTATAACTTTCGGTGGACGTGGGGTCTCCGTTGCCGACGCCCGCTATCGAGCCGGGGCCTTCCATCTTGAAGTGTATCAGGTTGGCGGCGGTGGGAACGCGGCGTCCCTGAGCATCCACGACCTCCACCGTGACATAGCTCAGGTCTTCGTGTCCTTTCAGGTGCGTCCGGTCGGCCCTGAGCCGGATCGCGACGGGCGTGCCGGTGGTTTCGAGTACCGCGCTTTTTGAGGTCGCACCGTTACGGTACCCGACGACCTTGAGCGTACCCCTCGCGTACGGCACGGTCCAGGTCGCGACGCATTTGTCCACCGGTTTTTTGCCCTGCGATACACCATTCAGGAACAACTCGGCCTCGGGGCAGGTCGAATACACGTCGACCTTAAGGGGCTTGCCTTCCTGACCGGGCCAGTTCCAGCTGGAGACCACGTCGAACCAGTTCCACATGCTCCAATCGGCTTTTTTCGGGTTCACCGGAAACGAAGGCGATGGCGGCTCCACAAAGACCGAAATGTTCTCGCCGTTGTGCCAAAGGGCGTCGCGGAAATAGGAGGCTGGACGTTTCCACCCGCATATATCGATGTCTCCGCACCAGGCGAGGTTCCAGGGATAGAAGTTTTTGTCCTGCGGGTAACCCCGCCAGCCGATGCTGGCTTCGCCGATATAATCCCAGGCGGTCCAGACGAAGTCACCGACGACATAGGGGTGGTCTTGCACCGCTTTCCAATATTTGCAGGCCTCCAGCGGAAAGGATTCGGTGGCCAGCATCACGCGATCGGGGTGACGCCCGTGGTCTTCTTCGTACCAGTTCGACCAGGAAATGCCATAATTATAACCGGCTACGTCGAGCGCGTCGATAAAACGCTCGCGTTGTACCGAGGGCCCGTTGACCGCGGCAATGACGCCGCGGGTGGAATCGAGCCCGTGCACGAAGGTGGCGAGCTCGTGCGCTTTTTGCTGCACCCGGGCGCTGTCCATATTGGGGATCTCGTTCCCGATGCTCCACAGGATGATCGAGGGATGGTTGCGGTCGCGGTCGATCATGCTCCTCAGATCGCTCCGCCAGTTGGCGTCGAAGTACAGATGGTAGTCCTGGGGGTTCTTTCCGTCGTCCCAGCAGTCGAAAGCCTCGTCGATCACCAGCAACCCCAGCCGGTCGCAGGCGTCGAGGAAGGCCGGGGCCGGCGGGTTGTGCGAGCACCGGATGGCGTTGTAGCCGCTGGCCAGCAACAGCTGCACCCGCCGCTCCTCCGCCCGGTCGTAGGATTTGCTCCCCAGCGGGCCGTGGTCGTCGTGGAAGCAGCCGCCTTTTAGCTTTATGGATTCGCCGTTGAGGCGGAAGCCGTGCGTGGCATCAAAGCTTATTGTACGGATTCCGAATATGATAGTCTTATTATCGATGCGCTTGCCGTCCTGGAGCAACTCGGTCACGGCTTTGTAGAGCGCGGGGCGCCGGGTCGACCACAGTATGGGGTGCGCCACCGACAGCCGCTGTTCGGTCGCGGCCGGCACCGCCGAAGACGCGACATTCGTTTCCTGCCTGGCAACGACCTTGCCATCCGGGTCCAGCAGCGTGGTGCGCAGGACGACCAGTGAGGCCTCACCCTCCACGCTCGTTTGCACGCGCACTTTCGCCGCGCCGCCGGCCATGTCCGTTCGGATGGACACTCCCCATGGCGCTACGTGGACATAGGGCGCGCCCTCCAACCACACATGCCGGTAAATCCCCGAACCGGGATACCAGCGGCTGGTCGCGCCTTCGTTCCGCACCCGCACCGCCAGGACGTTGGTCCCCGACCGGAGCGCCCGGGTTATATCATATTGAAAGGAAGTGTACCCGTAGGGATGGTTTCCGAGATGTACCCCATTCAGCCAGACGTCCGCGTCCATATAGACCCCGTCAAAACGGAGCGACCAATCCGCCGAAGCCGGCGCCTGGAAGGTCTTCCGGTACCACCCCGTGCCGCCGGTGGTAAATCCCTGCGAGACCCCGTTCACCACGTCGGGGCTAAAGGGTGAATGCGTCCCCGGCAGGTCTTCTATGCTCCAGTCGTGCGGGAGGTCGACGCTTCTCCAGCCGGCGTCCGCCAGGTCGGGTCTTTCCCCCCCGGCCACGTCCCCACGATGGAACTTCCACCCCTCGTCGAACAACACCAGCTTACGTTGGGCGAATATCGGGCAACCGGACAGCAGCAGCAGGCAGCAAACAATCGTACGCATCGATCAATTTTTATTGTCTAATATACACTTATTAACAAAAGCGGGGAAATGCACCCTTTACTACTAGATAATTTTGCTTTTTTATTACCGTTTATGTAATTTCATTTTCGAGTTCCACCCCATCATAGATAGCCTGAAAACAGTTGTCCCAACGGGACGCGCCGCTTCTTTGCCGACACCTTTGCAAGGAAGAAGAGAGACCCTTTTTTCCCCAACATGAGCCCGATTGCTTCTTTTTAGTACGTCGCCCCGCGCGCTTCGATGCCGTGTCGGGGAGGGCACTTCTTTTCGCGCGCTATCGACGCCCCGCGGAGAACACACTTCTCCACAGGCGTACACCGGCGCCCGGAGGGGAGCAGGATAAGCATTAGTCCTAACTAAATATAATGACATGAGAAACTTGCTTAAGCCAAAGCTTCTGCTGCTGGCGGGTCTTTTATTGGCCATACCCGCCTGGGCGCAAACCAGGATCAGCGGGCATGTTATAGACCCCTCCGGCCAGCCGATCCCCAACGCCACGATCCGGGAAAGAGGAACCCGGCACGGCACTTCCGCCAACGAACAAGGTTATTTCACGATGACCGTCACGTCGTCAAAACCCGTACTGATTATTTCAGCGGTCGGCTATGTTACCATGGAAGAATCGGTCAGGGGGCGCCCGGAGCTCAACCTCCAGCTAGATCTGGATTCCCACACGATGACGGACGTGGTCGTGACCGGCGTCGGGGTGGCCACGAGTAAAAAGAAGGTCGCCATCGACGTGGCCACCGTGTCTTCCCAGGATTTTGCCAAAAGCGCCACCACGGACGTGGGGCAGGCGTTGATCGGCCAGGTCGCGGGGGCGCAGATCACCCAGCAGTCCGGTTCGCCGAACTCCGGTGTGAACATCATACTCCGTGGCATCAACACCATCAACAACGGCACCGGCCCGATCATCCTGCTTGACGGGATCAAGGTGGACGACATCAACGGCATCGACCCCGCCACTGTCGACCGCGTCGAAGTGGTCAAAGGCGCCGCCGCGGGCATGCTCTACGGTTCCGAAGGCGCGAACGGCGCCATCCAGATCTTTACCAAGCGCGGGGCGCGGAACAACCGTATGGCCATCACCGTCAGCTCGAAACTCAGCCTCGACAACGTACTGACGGGGAAACGGCCGTTGAACGCGGGTTTCCACCACTACGTCACCGACAACCAGGGATATGTTCTGGACGCCAACGGCAACCGCCTGACGCACGACGCGGTGGGTTACTGGCCCGATCCGGTGGAAGAAGACTACAACAGCGACCCGACGGTCACCAACGACAAGCCATTTGTCGGGCTGCCTCTCTACAACCACCTCAAACAAGCCTACCAGCAAGCCAGCACCTACACGAATTCGGTAAACATCATGGGTGGCGGCGACAAGACCGACTACAGCTTCACCGCCTCCCGTATGGACCAGCAAAGTATTTTCGGCAACAAATACAACCGCACCAACGTCACGGTCAACCTCGGTATGCAGCTCGCCAAGGGTCTTACCTTCCGGACGAACACCCAGGGCGTCTATGGATACGACGACCTGCTCGGCGGCAACCGGTTCGGGCTGATCAATACGTATCCGTGGATCGACTTCACCTGGCGCGACTCCATCGGGAACCTGGTGCTCAAACCCAAAAACGAAAACCAGCTCAACTCCCTGTCCGAACGGCAGTGGCACCAGCACTTCAACAAGACCTACCGCCTGATCCAGGACATCGACCTGAACTATAAGTTCTGGCGCTTCCTGGAAATCGATTATAAGGTAGGCGTCGACTTCAACATCGCCGATGCATACGACTACTACCTCAACCAGGACAACACCCTCCAGTCGGACCTGTTCTGGGGGCCCAGCCGCGAAGGCTCCGTGACCGACCAGTATACCCTCTGGACCAAGGTCAATTCGCTGGCGACCGCATACTGGCGGATGGATTTCGACAAGGACTTCCACCTCCACGTGCCCCTGAAGTCGACCACGCAATTCGCGTATGACTACTGGTCGAACAACGAGCGGTATTATTATGGAGAAGGTACCAGTCTCCCGCCCTTTCAGCCGGCCAACATCAACCTGGCGACAAACAAGACATCCGGCGACTATAGTTATGCGACGACCTCTTATGGTATCCTCCTGAACGAAACCCTGGACTACGCGAACCTGTTCGGGGTGTCGGGCGGTTTCCGGTCCGACTATTCCTCGGTGTTCGGGGACGCGCACACACCGTTTACCTTCCCGCGGGGGACCGTCTATTTCCGGCCGTCCGAGCTGATGCACAGCATGGAGCTGCCGGACTGGAAGCTGCGCGCGGCCTATGGCTCGGCGGGCACCCCTCCGGCGGGCGCCTACGACCGGCAGGTCACCCTGAATACCGCGACGCTGGGCGGCGGAGTTTCGCTGACGTTGCCGACAAACGCCTCCAACCCCAACCTCCGGGTACAAAAAACATACGAGCTGGAAGTCGGCACCGATCTAACGGTTACGCCCAGCCGCGGCCCCTGGCTGGGCAGCCTCACCTTTTCGGGCAGCTACTGGCACCACAAGAGCCAGGACGTGATCCAGATCGCGCAGGTGGCGCCGTCCTCGGGTTACGGGGGGACGGATGACAACCTCGTAGACCTATCGTCAAAAGGAGTGGACCTGTCCCTGGACGTTTTTGTCGCCAACCTCAGGAATTTCACCTGGAACCTAGGGGTGCGTTTTGGCAAGGCCACCACGACCCTGGACAAAGTATCCAACGGCAAGGACGTGATCTCCGGCGAGTTCATCAGCCGCCAGGGCCAGGAGCTCGGCACCTTTTATGGACAGGAGCCGCTGCACAGCATCGGCCAGCTGGAGGCGGACGGGAAGACGCCCTATATCGACCCGTCCCAGGCCGGCAGCTATACGCTGGTGAACGGGAACGTCGTCAATACCACCAGCTACCAGGGTATGGTGACGAACGCCGCCGACCTCAAGATCATGGGGCACGCACTTCCGAAATACACCGCTTCGCTGATCAACCGTTTTACAGTGCTACGGAACTTCGCCGTATCTGTCCAGTTCGACATGGTGCACGGCAACAGCATCTATAATATAACCCGTCAGTGGCTATACCGCGACCGTTTGTCAAAGGACTTCGACGGGCCTGTGACCATCGCCGGCAAAACCGGGGCTTTCGTCGCCTACTACAACAGCTACTACAATAGTACGAGCCCGATCTCCTGGTTTATCGAAGACGGTTCCTTTATCCGGCTGCGCGACCTCTCCCTGACGTATAACCTGGATTCGCGCTGGCTGGGGCATACCCATGTCATCCGCTCCCTGGCCCTGACGGTGGGCGGCCGGAATTTGCTGACGTTTACCAAATACCACGGCCTGGACCCGGAAAACACCGGGAGCGATGGCAATAACAATTTCAACATCGGCGTGGACGACTTTGGTATCCCCAACATGAGGTCCTACCAGTTCGGTCTGACGGCCGGTTTCTAACCCCAAATTATCTACGATGAAAAGACTATCCATATTACTGTTGTCCATAATTATGGCGACCGGCTGCCAGAAAAAGGTCCTGCAGCTGAACAACCCGAACAACCCCACCCCGGCTTCGCTGACCAGTGAATCGGGCATCCTGGACTTCGCCCTGGGCATCTACGAGAAGTCCAATACCAGCGATGGGAACATCTGGGTGATCATGATGACCATGCACTCGATCGTCGGGGACGAGATCTGGTCTCCCTGGGGCAACTGGGGCTGGCGCTGGGCCGAACAGTGTTATACGGTCACCCTCCCCAACGGGACGGTGGTCCAGAACCCCATCGGGCCTACCCAAAAGGACCAGCTGCAAAGCACCAATACCCGCCAGGCGGGAGAATTGAACGTGTTCATGTATGAATGGGAGTTGAGCTATTACGAGATCGGCCAGTGCAACCTGCTGCTCCAGGCCCTGGACAACCCGGCCCTGACCATGAGCGGCGATACCGCTACCAAAAAAGGCGCCCTGCGGGCGTGGGCGTATTGGTGGAAGGGCTACTTCTACTCGAGGGTCGGATCGTTGTACGTGGCCGGCGTCATCAATGACGCCACCGACGGCACGACGTCCGATGGATATGTCTCCAATACCGATATACTGGCGGAAGCCGACAAGAACTTCAACGCCTGTCTGTCCGTGCTGGGGACGCTCTCCAACACGGCGGACTACCAGACAGTATTGGAAGCGGTCATCCCGGATTTCTGCGACAACACCAACATCATCGATCCACAGATGTGGGCGCGGCATATCTATTCCATGCAGGCGCGCAACTACCTGGTCAACCACAAGGTGAAGTCCATGACGGCCACCGACTGGAACGCCGTGCTGGCACTGGCCCAAAAGGGGTTGCAGGCGGACGACTATTCTTTCGAGTACGGCCAGCGGCAAGACGGGACCAACGACCTGTCCGGGGGATTTTACCACCCCTATGACCTGATCGGCGACAACGTGGGTTTCACCTATGTCAGCGAACGCCTGATCCAGGACTTTCAGCCGGGCGACCAGCGCTTTACCAGGAATTTCGCCCAGTTCGATCCCGCCGACGTCCAGGTCAATGTGCGTAACCGGGGACTCCAGTTCGGGACGCGGTACTATGCGGTGACCATCGAAAACGGGGGCAGTTTTGCCACCACCAACAACCTGGGCGAGGTACCGGTTTCGTGTACCCCGGAAGAAAATGAGCTGATGATCGCGGAGTCCCTGATGTATACCGGTGACATCGACGGCGGGCTGACCGCACTCGATAACGTGAGGAACGCCGAGGGCGCCGGTCTGCCGGCCACCGCGCACACCGGCCTGACGCTGGACCCGGCGGTCGCCCAGCTCCACAGCGAACGGCGGGTGGGGTTGTTTATGCGGGGGGTGGCCTTTTACGATATGCGTCGCTGGAGCGTCAACGAACCCGTGGCCTCGGGCGGCGGCCGGAAGAACGCCGTGGTAGTAGTTCCGGGTACCTATCTGGGAACCACTTCTTTCCAGGCGCTCCCCTGTACCATGGACTACCAATACCTCGATTATTGGGACGTCCCCGCGGAAGAATTGGACTTCAATGCCCCCAGCTCTACGTCGGTGCCAATCAAGAATTAGTCAACCTAGATAATTTTGTTTTTTAACACCGCTTTATGTAATTTCATTTTACGTATTGAAGTAGACATGAGAAAATGCTGTGTAGTCTGGGTTCTCCGGGCGTACCGACCATTTCCTCCGCATATTGACCAAAAAAAATTGAACCTTGCAATGGTATGGATGTATCATTGTAGTGTTTCTATCTCTTGAAGAGCGCCTAAAGTTCGCCTAACATTCTTACACCATATTTAAGTCGGTTTTTTTCTATTTTTTAATCTCTGATGTACGAGGCCGCCATTCCTGGTGGCCTCCTTGCATTGTGTAGGGTCCTTTGGCGCCCTTTGGGCTCGCGGCCGTATCTTCGCGGCATGCACACCCCCACCTTGTTAGACCACGCCAAGCGTATCCAGGCCCTCGCACAGATCGGACTTACGTACTCGCCCAACCCTTACGACATCGAACGCTACGAGGAGCTCCATGAGATCGCGCTGGAGCTGATGGCGATGGCCACCGGGGAAACCAAACAAAAGCTCGGGACATACTTCCTGGGAGAAAAGGAATACGTAACGCCCAAGGTGGACGTGCGCGGCGTCGTTTTTGACAAAGAAGGACGCATCCTCCTGGTGCGGGAACGGGCCGACGGACTGTGGTCCCTGCCGGGAGGATGGGCGGACGTGGGGTATACGCCCACGGAAGTCGCGCAGAAAGAAGTGAAGGAGGAAACGGGGCTCGACACCACACCGGGGCGGCTGCTGGCGGTGCTGGATAAGAAGATGCACGCGCACCCTCCGGCGCTGGACTATACGTACAAGTTATTTATCGAGTGTCTGCCAGTGGCGGATGGAACTTTGAAGACATCGCACGATATACTTGGCGCGGGGTTCTTCGCGGCGGACGAATTGCCGGACCTGTCCGTCGAGCGCGTGACCGGGGAACAGATCCGGCTGATGTTCGAATACCGGGAGCATCCGGAAAAAGCGCCGGCGCTGGATTAGGCGCGACTCAGGATTTTATCGATCGTCGCCAGCTCCTCCCCATCGAACGTCACATTCTCCAAACACTTCAGTGAATCGAGCAGCTGCTCGGGCTTGCTGGCGCCCACCAGCACCGAGGTGACGCGGGGGTCCCTGAGGATCCAGGACAGCGCCATCTGGGCCAGCGTCTGACCGCGGGCGCCGGCGAGCGTGTTGAGGTCGCGGACGGCGGCGAGCTTCTGGTCGGTGAGCTGGTGCTCCTTGAGGAAGCCGTGGGGCTTGGCGACCCTGGAATCGGCGGGGATACCGCCCAGGTATTTGTCGGTGAGCAGCCCCTGCGCCAGCGGGCTGAAGGGGATACAACCGACGCCTTCCTTACCGAGCAAGTCCAGCAGGCCGTCCTCTACCCAGCGCTCCATCATGGAGTATTTCGGCTGGTGGATGAGACAGGGGGTGCCGAGCGAACGCAATATCGTAAAGGCGCGCGCGGCTTCGGGAGGCCTGTAGTTAGACAGACCGATATAGAGGGCCTTTCCCTGGCGGACGATGTGATCCAGCGCGCCCATGGTCTCTTCCAGCGGCGTCTCCGGGTCGGGTCGATGATGATAAAAGATATCTACATAGTCCAGACCCATGCGCCGGAGGCTCTGGTCCAGGCTGGCGACGAGGTACTTGCGCGAGCCCCAGTCGCCGTAGGGGCCGTCCCACATGGTATAACCGGCCTTGGTGGAGACAATCATCTCGTCCCGGTAGCCGCGGAAATCGTCGCGCAGGATCTTACCGAAATTTTCCTCCGCGGAACCGGGAGGCGGCCCATAGTTGTTGGCCAGGTCAAAGTGGGTAATCCCGCTGTCGAAGGCGGTGTGCAGGATGCGCCTGGAGTTTTCAAGGACGTCTACATGGCCGAAATTGTGCCACAGTCCCAGCGAAACGGCGGGCAGGCGTAGCCCGCTTTTGCCGCAGCGGCGGTAGGACATATGGCTGTACCGGCCGGATGGGGGTAGGTAATGCATATTCAGTGATGGTCTTCGTTGTAAAGGGTCTCGAGGAGGCCGCCCTCGAACGCGTCTTCGGCCAGCTCCCAGAACATCAGGCCGCCCAGCCCGTGGTCGATCGCGTACCGTGTTTTCAACCGGACGGAGGCGGCGTCGTCAAAGGTGACGAACCAGCGCCGCGAGGGGCTGTACGCAAAGGGCGCCTGGGCCGTGGGGTCCCAGTGGTATACAAATCCGCTGTCGGGTGACAGGAGGGCGGGTATGTTGCGGTAGCTGATGCCCGAACGGAAATGACCGGGGCGGAAAAGACCGTTGGAAACGCTGTCCACGTTATCGAAGATGCGACCATAAAATGCCAGGCCGATCGCGATCTTCGAAGGCGGCACGCCCAACGAATCGAGCATCCGGACCGCGTTGTCGATGGATTCGATGTGGCCCGGGCTGGAGTACAGCGGCGTATGGTGACCCGTCACCGTGTCGTAGCCGTTGACGAGGTCGTAGGTCATCAGGTTGATGCGGTCCACGAAGGGCGTCACCTTTTTCCAGTCGATGCTCTGCCGGATGTAATGGGTAAAGCCGCCGGCGGCAAAACTGATCTCGTAGCGGGGCCCCAGCTTCCGGCGCAACCGGCGCACCAGGTCGGTGAAGTTGTCACGGTCGGCGTCGGCATAGGGATAGCCGGGTACGTTGGCCAGGGCGGGGTATTCCCAGTCGAGGTCGATGCCGTCGCAGTGAAAGTCCTCCAGCGTTTTCTTAGTGGTCTGTACAAACTTCTTACGCGCCTTTTTGGACATGAATACCGGCGAACAGGTCCGGCAGCCGCCCCAACCGCCCAGGCTGAGGATCACCTTCATGGACGGGTTGCGCGCCTTGAGCGCCACGAGATGGCGGATGCGCAGGGTATCGTTTGCGTTCATCACCGCCAGCGAGTCGGTCCGCAAATGCACAAACGAGAAAATGACGTGGGAAACCTGTTCGATACGAAAGCTGTCCACCATGGTGGCACGTCCGGAGTAATAGGCGATGATGGGGAGCGCGCGCGCGGTTTGCGCGTCCGCCGCGGCGGCGCACAACAACATACAGGCGGCGAGACAGAGTGAGCGCATACTGCGACAAGATACGGAATTTCCGCGGGCGCAAGCCGGGCGGAGCGACTCATAAAGCGATGCGCGGTGCGGGAGCGGGTGATGCGGCGCGGAAGCGGGCGGCGGCGCACTAATTCTCCTGCGCCAGGCACTTCAGGATGGCGCGCAGCAGCTGATCCGGGTGAAACGGCTTTGTCACGACCTCGTCGATGTAAAAATTGTACAACGCCTTGTGCTCCTCTTTGGCGACGCTGGCGGTGAGGGCGATGATCGGCAGCGTGAGACCCATTTCCCGGATGCGCATGGTGGCGGAATAGCCGTCCATGACGGGCATGTGCATGTCCATGAGGATAAGGCGGTGGACCAGGGGGTTGAGCTTTTCCAGGGCCTCTTTACCGTTGCCCGCGTGTTCGACCTGGGCGCCCCAGCGATGCAGGACCTTTGTCGTCACCAGGACATTGAGGGGGTTGTCCTCGACCAGCAGGATGCAGACGTCGGCCAGCGGCGCGCCGTCGTCGCCCGACGTGCCGTTGGAGGAAAGCTCCGTCGGGCCGGTCAGCTGCGCGTGCACCGCCGCGGGCGGCACCGAGGTTTCGCCCGGGTGCGGCCGTTGGGTCCTGACCGGCGCCGCGGCCGTTGCTTCGGCCGTCACTACGGGGAAAGTGAGCGAAAAATAAAAGGTGGACCCCTTTCCCAATTCGCTCTTCAGGTGGAGCTCGCTGCCGCGCATCCGGAGCAGTTTCTGCGAGATCGTCAGCCCCAACCCGGTGCCCCCGTAGCTGCGGGATGTCGAGGAATCGGCCTGGGCGAATTCATCAAAGACCTGGCGCTGTTTGTCCACGGAGATGCCGATGCCGGTATCCTCCACCGAAAAAAGCACCCGGAGCGAGCCGGATTCCCGGGTCTCCGCCTTGACGCGGAACCAGACCGAACCGCGGTTGGTAAATTTGATGGCGTTGTGGACGAGGTTGTTGATGACCTGGCAAAGACGGGTGGGGTCGCCCGTGACGGTTTCGGTAAGGCCCGGGTCCACGTCCAGGTGGAGCGCGATGTTCTTTTCCTTGGCGAACGACTGGAACCCGGCGACGATGTTGGCGGCCAGGTCGCGGAGGTCGATGGGGATGGATTCGAATTCGATCTTGCCCGCTTCTATCTTATGGTAGTCGAGGATGTCGTTGACGATGGAGAGGAGGTTGTTGGCTGAGAACAACAGCACTTCCAGCTGCTCTTTTTGGTCGGGCCTGGTTTCGTTCATCAGCAGCAGGTGCGTCATCCCGATCACCGAATTGAGGGGCGTTCGGATTTCGTGGGACATGGAGGACAGGAACTCCGACTTGGCGCGGGCGCCCTGTTCCGCCTGGACCTTGGCGGTCTTGAGGTCGTGCGAAAAACGGAAGGACAGGATGAGCGATTGCAGGAAAAAGAACGCGATGTACCCGATCGCCTGCACCCCTTGCGTGCGGCCGACCCAACCCAGGTATTCCAGGTTCAGGACCGTGAACGTCACCATCAGCACCCCCATGCTCAGCAAGGCATAGACGGAACCGATCCGTCTGCGCCGGGCCGCCATGATGTATACGTACACGGTATACGCGATATAGGCGAACATCACGATCAGGAAAGGGTTGATCAGACGCGTGAAGACGGAGGGCGGCGTGATGACCGACAGCACGGCAAAAGTGAGACAGAACCACTCCATCGCGTTGATCGCTTTGTGGTTCACGTCCTCCGGATACAACCGGCGCACGTATTCCACCAGGAAGGTGATGCTCAGGAAGAGCGTCAGGTATTCCAGGTGGATCGTCAGGAACCAGCTGAGCCTGGGGAAGACCGTATGCAGCGCATAAAAGGAAGCGCCCACCAGCCTATAGCTATAGGTTACACAAAACAGGGAAAAGAAAAGGATCGCCTTGTCGTGCCGGCCGAACAGGTAAAGACCCAGGAAAAACAACCCGCCCATGAACAAACAGCCGCACAACAGGAAGTCGACCGCCATGTTGCGGTTGCGTTGCAAAAAGAGCGCGCTTCTCTTGCCGATCCGCATTTGTTTGTAGGGACCGCCTTTCGAGTGCCAGAAATTGGCGATCTGGAGCGTCAGCCGGAGGGTGTCAAGCCCATCGGGCATGTCGACGGTCTGATTGACCCAGTGCGGCACCGCCCGTTCTGCCGTGGTATCCGGCGAACCACTGTTACACAAGGGCTGACCATTGAGGAAGAGCCGGAAACTGGTATAGCAGTCCGGCACATCCATCGCCAGGTTGCTCGTCGGTTTGTCCAGCAATACCGTAAGCGTATAGGTGGCGTAACCCTTGGAGGGAAGATCGAGCTTGTTCCAGAGACGGGGAAATTCCACGTAGGCCGGCCGGCCCTGGGGCGTAAGGGACAACTGGCGCCAGTACAACGCCCAGGCGCCATCGAGCGTCAGCGGTTGTTCCGCCAGGTTTACGCCTCTCAGGTCCAACACTCCATTAACGGCAACCGGCGCCTCTCTCCCCGACCCAGCCAGGGCCGCGGCAGCGAAAAGCGCCATCCAGATGGTCAGCAAAAGCTTGTGGCAAGTAGAACCCGAGAGACGTCCCATCATATAGACCGAAACCTCCGGGCACGAGGTATCCGGAGGTTTCGCAATATACCGTTATTTGGGGCGCGTAATAGTTACCTGTTAGTTATTGGTTTATTTTAATTCGTGTCCCGTATAAAAGTCGATCACCCGCTTCTGGAGCATGATCGACAGCGACGCCTGGACCGCCGTCTGCTTGGCCTGGAGCAGAACTAATTGCGCGTTGGACAGGTCGATGAAATCCGACACGCCTTGTTGATAGCGCCCGGTGAGGTTGTCAAAAGCAGCCTGGGCCGCGACCAAACCCTTGGCCGCCGTGGCCACCTGCTGTATGGCCGTCGTGTAGTCGCCGTATGCCTGGCGGACCTGGGAAACGATGGCTACCTGGTTGTCCTGGAGGTCTATCCGGGTGTTGTCCGCCTGGATACGGGCCGCCTGAACGTTCGATTTCGTGTAGTACTTGTCGAAGATATTCCAGGTGGCGTTGATCCCGAAAACCCCGTTAATCTGCTTGTACAGCTGGTTGTAGAAGGGCGACTGGCTGGCCGGCATCGCGTCGGCGTGGTTGACATAGAGGGTATTAAAATACGCGCCCGCGTCATACAAACCGGCCCCGAAGCTGACCCGGGGCAGGTAACCGCCCTTGTAGCGTTTGATCTCCCAGTCCGCCGCCTCCGTATTTATACGGAGGGCTTCCTGGTCTACGCGGTCGGTCAAGGCCTTCTGGACAAGCGTGGACTCGTTCCCGTACGAATCCGCCCGGGGGTCGTCGTCGATGGGCATATCCGCGAATTCATATTTCTCCAGGGAATCCAGCCGCAGTTTTTTGAGCAGGAGGATCTTGTCGCTGCGCAACTGGTTCCGGGCGTTGATCAGCGTCAGCTGGTCGCGGCTCGTTTGCGCCTGTTGCTGGTAGAGGTCGGTTTTGGCGCGCTGACCGACGTCGGTCAGGGCGGTGAGCTGGTCTTCGCGCCCCTTCGAAATCCGGAGGTTATCGCTGTCCAGGTCCACAAACTTACGGTCGAGGATGACCTGCAAATAGGACTGGGTAATGTCCTGGGCTATCTCCTCCTTGGCCCACTCCAGGCTCAGCTCGGCGCTCTGGTGCCCCAGCTTGGCCGCCTTCCAGGCGGAGAGGTTGGTATACCCGCTGAAGATGTTGATGCTGCTGGTGAGCTGGTAGTCAAACGCACTCCGGTTGGTCCTGACCAGCTCCGGGCCGACCGTGCTGTAGAAATTGTTCCCTACGCTGTAGTTATAACCTGCCCCGGCGGTGAGGTCGGGCAGAAAAAGTTGTCCGTACGATTCGAGCACCTGTGTAGCCGACAGGGCCACGGCGTTGTTGCCCTGCAGGACGGGCGTGGACCGGGTTACGCCGATCTCGACGCAGTCCTGTAAACTGAGTGTGGTGACCTGTGCGCGGGCTACGCCGCTCAAGGCCAACGCCATTATAAGAATCCTCCTCATTGCGCTATCCTTACTTTTTGTCCATTGTTATACCCTGCCCCGACGTTGACGCCGATGACGTCACCGTTCTGAATCCCATCGAGGATGGTGGCGTGCACGCCATCGTTGTCGCCGACCTTCACCGGCTTGTACACCAGGGTGCTGTCGGGCTGGATCACGGGGACGGTCGTCATTTTGTCCTTTATCACCAGGGCTTCCGAAGGCACCTGCGGGTGACCGTTGCTGGCCGTGGGCATCTTCAGGAGCACGTTCACATAGCTCCCGGGGATGATGATGTCGTCCTGGTTGGACAAGTCGACCTCGACCAGCTCCATCCGCGTCTTGGGGTCGAGCTCACCGGAAATCCGGGTGATCGACGCCTTGATATTGACGTCGGGCCGTTCGGTGAGCGTGATGCGCACCGGATACCCTTCCTTCAGATAGGTCGCCACGGCCTGCTCCACGTAGACATAGACGCGGATACGGCCGAGTTCGGAGACGGTAACGACCGGCTGGGCGCTGGTTTGGGAATTGGTGGCGTTCTGCACCAGGGCGCCGGGGTCGGCATAACGCGCCGTGACGGTCCCGGAGAACGGCGCGGTGATATTCTTATAGTCCTGTTGTTGTTTGAGCGACTCAACCTGGGCCGTGGCGACGCGGACGTCGGTCTCCACCTGCTCCTTGTCCTGGGGGGCGATGTATTCCTTTTGGAGGAGCTGCTCGTCCCGGGCCAGGATCTTCTTTTTATTCTCGAGGTCGGCCACTGCCGCCAGGTACGCCTGGTCGGTCTCGGGCGAAACGATGGTGGCCATGAGCTGCCCCTGGCGGACCTTGTCGCCCTTGTCGACGAAGATCTTGTCCATGTACCCGCTGGTCTTCGCGTACAGGGTGACGCTTTGGAAGGGCCGGGCTTCCCCGATCAGGGACAGGTCCTGCCCGGAGGCGGCGTCACCGACCTTGACGGCCTTGACGATGGGTCCGGCCTTTACCCCGGCCAGGCGGCTCTTGGTCTCGTCCGCGTAGGTCTTGTTCTGCCGGGCCATGAGCAACAGGATGCTGATCACCGCCGCCGCGGCCAGTAAGCCTCCGCCGATCCAAATGCGCAGGCTCGATTTTGTGGAGGTTTGACTCATAACTTATAGGTTTTCGTTTTTAGAAGTATACATATCCATATCCGCGATCTCCGCCTGGAAGTCGGCGTCCATGCTGTGGCGGTTGGGCGGCGCTTTGCGGAGCACCGAGTAGATCACCGGGACGATAAACAAGGTCACGATCGTGGCGACCAGCAACCCGCCGATCACCGCCCGGCCCAGGGGGGCGTTTTGTTCCCCGCCCGCGCCCGTACCCAGGGACATCGGGATCATCCCCAGGATCATCGCGATGGCGGTCATCAGCACCGGGCGGAGCCGGGTCCGGCCCGCTTCCAGGGCCGCTTCCAGCGGACCCAGGTTCTTCTGGATGCGGACTTCGTTGGCAAAGCTGACCATCAGGATGGAGTTGGACACCGCGATCCCCACCGCCACGATCGAGCCCATGAGGGACACGACGTTGATAGTGGTATGCGTGATCGTGAGCATCCAGAGGATACCCAGGAAGGCGCCCGGTACCGCAAACAGGATGATAAAGGGGTCCAGCCAGGACTGGAAGAGCACCACCATCAGGAGGTACACCAGGACGATCGACAGGATCAGCCCCAGCCCGAGCGTGCTAAAGGAGTTGTGCATCACTTCGGGCTGCCCCCTCACGACGATGTGTACACCCGTCGGCAGCTTGCCCAGGGCGGCGATCTTTTGGTCGATGGCATTGGAGACCGTACCGAGGTCGCTCCCCTCCACGTTGGCGGTGATGTCCATCACCCGTTGCACCGTATAGTGGCTGATGAGGTTGTATTGGTTCTCCATGCTG
This sequence comes from Dinghuibacter sp., assembly GCF_035492835.1. Taxonomy (NCBI): domain Bacteria; kingdom Pseudomonadati; phylum Bacteroidota; class Chitinophagia; order Chitinophagales; family Chitinophagaceae; genus Dinghuibacter; species Dinghuibacter sp. The sequence continues at coordinate 5,739 of NZ_DATJIY010000013.1, read as the reverse complement.
ACCGTGGCCAAGTTGCGGAGGGTTTGGGCCGGCGCCGTCGGGAGGTCGGTAGGTGTAATGCCGGCTGTCTGGGCGATGGGTGCGTTCCCATTGGTGATGGGCGTATTGAGCAACCCGCCCATATTGTCGAACATCTGGTAGGGCACCTTTACCGCTACCACATAGTTAACGCTGTTGGTGGGGTTGATGTAATAAGAGGGGTCGACCAGCGAACTGCTCGACAGCGCGACCAGCATGTTGTTGGCGACGTCCCGTTGCGTAAGTCCCAGTTCACCCGCGCGAACGCGGTCCACATTGAGCCGGAAGGTAGGATAGTCGAGGATCTGTTTAATCGTGACGTCCTCCGCCCCGGGAATGGTCCGGAGCGAATCCTGGAGCCGGCGGGCTATCGCGAAGGATTGGTCATAATTGCTGTTTTGTATCTGGATGTCGATGGGGGCGGATAACCCGAAGTTCAACACCTGGGTGACGATGTCGGCGGACTGGAAATACGCCGTACAACCCGGGAAGTTGTCCGCCAGGTCCTTGCGGATGCGCTGCTGGTAGTCGGCGGTTTTCGTTTTGTGGTCGGGCTTGAGCGCGATCAGTATCTCCGCGTCCATACTGCTGGTATTGTCCGTCTGTACGAAGGCGAGGTTGTAAAAGGTCGGCACGCCGAGCATGTCATTCACCGTCTGGAGCTCGGAGGGCGGGATGATGTGTTGGATACGCGCCTCGGCCGAGTCGACCAGGCGTTCCGTCTCCTCGATGCGGCTACCCACCGGCGCCCGGAAGTGCAGTTTCATCATCCCCGCATCAGTGGACGGGAAGAAGTCGGTACCCACTACTTTTAGCAAAAGCAAAGAGACGCCCAGGATCACAACTGCCACGCTAAGGACTACCGCTCTATGGTTCAGGAACATCGACAATACTCGTCCATAGGCGTCTCTAAAACGGTCAAAACCCTTATCCCGGGCGTGGTTGAAGCGGTAGGACCAGCGCGCAAAGGCGCTCGCTTCGTCCGGCAACGGCTGGCCGTGCGCGAGCATGCCCGACATGAGCATCCGCGCCAGCACCGGAACCAGCGTACGGGAAAGGATATAGGAAGCCATCATCGACACGACGACGGAGATGGCCATGGGTATAAAGAGGTATTGGGAGGGCCCCGTCAACAGGACCACCGGGAAGAAAACGATACAGATCGCCAAGGTCGCCATCAGGGCGGGGACCGCGATCTCCTGCGCCCCCGTGAGGATGGCGATGGTCAGCGGACGCCCCAGGTTCCGGTTGCGCTCGATGTTCTCCACTTCCACCGTGGCGTCGTCCACGAGCATCCCCACCGCCAGCGACAGACCGCCCAGCGTCATGATGTTGAGCGTATTCCCGGTCAGCTTCAGGTAGATAATGGCCACCAGGATCGACAATGGGATGGAGGTACAGACGATGATGATGCTCCGCCAGTTCCCGAGGAAGAATAGGATCATCAGCGATACCAGGATGGCCGCCGTGACGGCCTCGTGAAGGACGCTTTCGATGGCGGCCGATACGAAGACCGACTGGTCGAAGTCGACGTTCAGCTCGAGCCCGTTAGGCGCGGCTTCCTGGATCTGCGGGATCAGCTTCTTAGCGGCCTCCACCACCATCAGCGTGGAGGCGTCGGCCTTTTTCAGGATCGTCAGGTAGGCCGCGCGTTTCCGGTCGACCCGCACCACGTTGACCTGGTCCGCAAAACCGTCATACACGTGCGACACCTCACCCATGCGCACCACTTCCCCGTTGACGGTTTTGACCGGCATGTCATTGAACTGGCTGACAAGGTCCGGGCTGGAGTTCATCATGATGTTGTATTCCCGGGTCCCCATACGGGCCGTACCTGCGGGCAGGATGATGTTCGAGGTCTGGAGGCTGTTGACCACGTCCATCGTCGACAACCCCTTGGCGTTGGCCGCCTTTGGATCCACGTCCACGACGATTTCGCGGGTCTTACCGCCAAAGGGCGCCGGCGTCGCCAGCCCCGGTACCGTAAACAGCCGGATACGGATAAAGTTCAGCGCGTAGTCGTATATCTTGTCCTCCGACAGGGTTTTCGACTTCATGGTGATCTGCGCGACGGGCAGGTTGGACGCGTTGAACTGGAGGATCGTCGGCGGCGTCATACCCGGCGGCATCAACCGCAGCGACGTGGATGCCGTCGCCGACATCTGCGCGATCGCGGCGCCGATATCGGCGCCCTTCTGGAAATAGATCCGGAGGATAGCCGTACCGGGCTGCGAAACCGACTCGATCCGTTCCACGCCATTCACGGAAGTGGAAATGCCGCGCTCGGCGATAAAGGTCACGCGCTTTTCCAGGTCGGAAGCCGACAGGCCCGGGTAGTTCCATACCTCGGTTACCACCGGGATGTCGATCACCGGGAAGATGTCCACGTTCATGGACTTGATGGACAGGATGCCCATGATCAGGATGAGGAAGGCCATTACCGCTACGGAATAGGGCCTCCTAAGTGCCAATCTTACGATCCACATAATTCTTGAATTACCATTAAATAGGTTGGTTGGCCGGGAGCAGTCCGGGCAAAGCCGGCTGTCTACGACCTGACAGACAATCGCGGAGTGAGACTAAGCTTTGGTATGGCAGCGCAACAGTTCCATGACGGCGTTGCGGGCGTTTTCCATCGGTTGAAGATTCCTATATACCTGGCATTGCAGCGTGCCCCCGTCAAAGAGGAGGAATACCGTGTTTGCCACATCGTTTTTTCTGCCGTCGGGGATAAAATCGAGCTGCCCTACCAAATCCTGGAAATACAACCTCTGCTCTTCCTTGTTAGCTACGGCCTGTTTGTTGAGCTTCGTGCCCTGCTGGGGCAGCTCGGTCAATATCCTCGTGTAACTGCAACCGGCGTAATCACTCTGCTCCAACCACAAACACCGGTACTCGAATACGCGGATCAGCTTCTCCCTGGCATCCTTTCCTTCGTTCACATACCCATCCCTGCCCGCACGCCATTTTTCCGACCGGGTCCGCAGATAGGCGACACCCAGGTCTTCCTTGGAGGGAAAATGATAGTAGAGACTCGCCTTGGCCACCCCAGCTTCTTCGATGATCTGATTAATGCCTGTCTGGTTGTATCCCTGGCTGAGGAAGAGCCGCGTGGCGGTCGAGATGATTGTCTCCCGGACCGATGTATCCGCTTGCATGGTGCAAAGTTACGAGGTATTCAGACAAGTCTGTCTACCATTCATCCCTTTTTTTCGCCCCGGGGCGGCCGGCGGGCCTACTGGATACTCGCGCGGCCGATCGCGTCCAACCGCTCAATGTGCTCGGTACTCAGGTGTACCTGGGTGGAGGCGTAGTTCTCCTCCAGGTGGCCGACACTGGAAGTACCAGGAATCAGGAGAATGTTCGAGGAGTGGTGGTAGAGCCACGCCAGGGCGACCTGGTGGGCGGTGGCGCCGGCCTTCTTACCAATGTCTTCCAATACGTGCATGGCATCCATGTTATTGGCGTTCAGCGGGAACCAGGGGATGAAGGCGATACCCTCCTTCCGGGTATAGTCGAGGACCGACTCCCAGCGGCGGTAGTCGACGCTGTATTTATTCTGTACGGAGGCCACGTCTATGTGTTTGCGCACCTTTTCGATCTCGGCGACGCTAACCTCGGACAAACCGATGTGTTTGATCTTGCCTTCCTTCTGCGCGTTCTTCAGGAACTCGAGGGTATCCTCCAGGCGGACCTTGGGGTCGATGCGGTGGAGCTGATAGAGGTCGATCTGTTTTTGGTGCAACCGTTGCCGGCTGCCCTCCAGGGCTTCGTGAAGGTGCGCGGGACTCGCATCGGGCGCCCACTGGTCGGGGCCGGCGCGGAGCAGACCGCCTTTGGTGGCGATCACCAACCCATCCGCGTAGGGATGCAGGGCCTCATAGATCAGCTCCTCCGACACGTTCGGGCCATAGCTGTCGGCCGTGTCGATAAAGTCGATGCCCAGCTCCACCGCCCGTTTCAGGACCCGGAGCGACTCGGCCTTGTCTTTGGGGGGCCCCCAGATACCCTTGCCGGTGATGCGCATTGCGCCGAATCCCATACGGTTGACCTTCAGGTCGCCACCTATCGTGTAGGTTGCAGAAATGGTGCTCATGGCGCAAAGGTATAAATCCCGCCCGGCGGCCGGCTTGCCCGAATCAACCCAAAAGTTACAAAAATCAAACAGTCGCCCATCCCCGCGACGGCCGGGACGTTTACCTTACATTTGCCGCCATGACCGGTATAGAAGACGTCCACCTTTCGGAGGTGGCGGTACACAAAATTGGCAACCCCACCCGGGGCGAATCCCTCCAGCTCTCGCCTAACGCTTTAACGCTCAATGACCCCATCGTCCGGGGCCTGCTGATAAAGTATTTCCTCTCGCCCTTCAACGACCAGGAATGCTATCACTTCACCCACCTGAGCGACGTAAACCTCAACGAAATATATCAATACGTCGGCGGGATATTCAAGGACCGCGACAGCCTCCTGGCCAAGTCCCACCTCATCGCTCAGTTCCTGTATGGGAAGTCGACCCACGTCAAGGTAAAGGAGGGGGAATTGTACGTGGCCCGCTTTGAGAACGTTCCCTTCAACGGCCAGGAGGTGTCCGCGGTCGGTATCTTCAAATCCGAAACCAAGGAGACCTTTTTAAAGGTGTTCCCCCATGGCAAAAGCTGGGAGGTCATCCACGAAGAGGGCATCGACATCCGGAAACTGGACAAGGGTTGCCTGATCTTCAACACCGACGCAGACCAGGGCTACAAGGTCTGTCTCGTCGATACGGGCGCCAAACAGGACACGCAGTACTGGGTACGCGACTTCCTCCAGGTACAGCCGTACGCGGACAGTTACCACCATACCAACCACTACCTCGACCTTTGTAAGGATTTTATAAAAAACGAATACCCCGAAAAGTTCGAGGTCGCAAAATCCGACCAGATCGATCTTATGGGGCGCTCAATGAACTACTTCAAGTCGAATGACACATTCACCGAAGCCGAGTTCGCCGAGGAGGTGTTGTTCCACCCCGAGGTCCGGGAATCGTTCATGGAATACAAAAAGCACTACGAGGACTCGCGCCAGTACGAATTCGGCGATGGCTTCGACATCCACGGGGCCGCGGTGCAACGCCAGCAAAAGGTGTTCAAAAGCGTCCTGAAGCTCGACAAGAACTTCCACGTGTATATCCACGGCCGCCGGGACCTGATCGAAAAGGGATACGACGAGATGACAGGGAAGAAATACTACAAGCTCTTCTACGACGAGGAAGCCTGAGCGCCCTGCGCAAGAATCAGGGCAGGCCGGAGGGCGTGGCCCTTCATCGTCCGTACGCGCCGGGCGTCGGGAACGTCCGCGAACTTCCCGTTCCCGGAAAACGCCACGTGCAACAACCAGAAATAAACGAGAATAGGAATAGGGTTCGCCTTTGGAACGTCGTGTGAGACCTAAGCCCCAACTAACACTTTTTCCCAGGGAATTTATGTTAGAGAACCGGGGCAAGGAACCCATAACTAGGATAAATCGAGGGCGACAACCCTGTTCTTTTCGTCTAACAATGCCGATGGATCAAGGGCGAGCTTTTCGCCGTTTCACGATTTCCCCGCTGTACGAGATCGCCTGCCGGTTCACCGACGTCACGCGGAGGCTGGCGTAGCCCGCGCTCGAGACGCTCAGGTTGATCTGGTTGACGTCCCGGTTGTCCTTGGGCTTGATGGTGATTTCCCAGCCGCCCTTTTT
>NZ_DATJIY010000012.1:0-11698 GCF_035492835.1 Dinghuibacter sp. | reverse complement strand
CTAAGAATATTTTCTTATTTTATTTAATTGATTATAAATTATTTATAGTCGATGGAGGGGAAAAGTTATAAGAAACTAAGAAATGATTCTTACTTTTATTTCATATTGAGGACGAACTGGTTGTTACCGGTAAAAAGCAATCCGAAACGCTCCGCGATCAGGTAAAGGTTCAACTCGGTATGAAGAGGGATTTTGGACTGTATTACGGTCATGTACAAATGACCGGTACCGGCGTTTTCATTACCAAGAACGAGCTGTAGCCTTTTAGGTGACTGATTAAATGACCTGACTGAACCGGATGACGGTTCGGATGGCAATTTTTTTTTCAAAATTAAACGACAATCAACATGAACTTTTTCAAGGAAATTGTTTTGAACAGCGTATTGGGTGCAATCTTTATGGGCTGTCGTGCGCAGCAAAGCCCATATGGTCGATTGGACAGTATTTTCAGTGTCTTATTTAACAGCGGCCAATTCAGCGGCAATGTGCTCATTGCTAAAAATGGCAAGCCCGTATACGAAAAAAGTTTCGGATTCGCGGATATTGAAAATCAAGTTCCTAATGGTCCAGATACCCGATTTCTGCTGGCTTCGGTTTCCAAGCAATTTACCGCGGTTGGCATTGTTCTACTAAAAGAAGCCGGGAAGCTAAATTACGATGACGAGGTGGCGAAGTATATACCTGAATTGCCTTATCCGGGAATAACCATCAGACAGGTACTGAACCATACTTCCGGCCTCCCGGATTACGATGCCCTTATGAACCACTGCTGGGATAAGACCAAATTTGCTACGAACAATGATATGTTAAAAATGCTGATACAATATCATCCCAACCCGTTTTTTCCGCCCGGCCAGAGATATTTATATAGCAATACTGGCTATGCTTTGCTGGCCATCATTATTGAAAGAGTTTCCGGTATGTCATTCACCGATTACATGGAACTGAAGGTATTTAGTCCACTGGGAATGGCGCATACGATTATTTTTACCCGGCGCGCACGTCCCAGGGCTGTCGAACACTATGCGACCGGCTACGTGTATGTTGATAGCCTGAAGACATTTGTCATTCCCGAAGAGCATCCTATATGGAGTCAGGCATTATGGGAAGACGGCGTTTATGGCGAAGATGGTGTAAATGCTACCGTCGATGATATGCTTAAATGGGATCAAACTGTTTATCAACGCTCATTTGTATCCTTAGATGACTGGCAGCAAATATTAACGCCGGGTAAACCTAGTGATGGTAAAAGTGATTATGGTTTTGGCTGGCATCTGATCAGCCCTGAAGGGAAAGGCAGGATTGCTTTTCACACTGGCGGCTGGCCGGGCTTTATAACTTACAATGAGCAGGGACTTGACCAAAATTATTCGATCATCATTCTGCGCAATAAATTTGCACCTCAGACCAGGGTGCCCGTTGACATGATTAGGGATATAATAAGAGTTATGGGGGAATAAAAAAAACGTCGAAGGCGCGATTAACAGCAATAAAAAAGCCCCAATCTTAACAATTGGGGCTCGATAATATTCGTGTACCGCGTAGGGGAGTCGAACCCCTCATTCCTCCGTGAAAGGGAGGCGTCTTAACCGATTGACCAACGCGGCGGAAGAACTGACAAACGAATTTCGTTTGGGAGTGCAAAGATAGGGGGCGGGGGAATTCGCTCCAAAAAAAATTAAAGGGGAGGGGGGAACGCAATTCTTTGGTATTGACGTAACTTTGCCCCGCATCATCGGAAAGGGAGCCTAGTTTCATCTCATCCAATAACTAAATTTTACAAAAAATGAGCACAGTAAAAGTTGCTATTAACGGGTTTGGTAGGATCGGTCGCCTGGTATTCCGCCAGATCTACAATATGGAAGGTATTGACGTGGTGGCTATTAACGATCTGACCAGTCCCAAGGTTTTGGCGCACTTACTGAAGTACGATACGGCTCACGGGCAATTTGGGCAGGAAGTCAAGCATACGGATAACTCCATCCTGGTTGCGGGACACGAAATCAAGATCTATGCGCAGAAGGACCCGGCCCAGATTCCATGGGGGCAGCACGACGTGGATGTCGTGATCGAAAGCACGGGCTTCTTTACGGATAAGGACAAGGCCGAGGCGCACCTGAAAGCGGGCGCCAAAAAGGTGGTCATCTCCGCCCCCGCTACCGGGGAAATGAAGACGGTTGTCTTTAATGTAAACCATAATATCCTGGACGGCAGCGAAACGATCATTTCCTGCGCCAGCTGTACGACGAACTGCCTGGCCCCGATGGCCAAGGCGCTGAACGATGCCTTTACGATCGAGGTAGGGAGCATGACCACGGTCCATGCCTATACCAACGACCAAAATACCCTGGACGCGCCGCATCCGAAAGGGGACCTGCGCAGGGCGCGGGCCGCGGCAGCGAACATCGTACCGAACAGCACCGGCGCCGCCAAGGCGATCGGGCTGGTACTGCCCGAGCTGAAGGGTAAGCTGGACGGCGGCGCTCAGCGGGTTCCGGTAATCACCGGGTCGCTGACCGAACTGACCGCGGTGGTGGCCAAGAAGGTGACCACGGAGTCGGTGAACGCGGCCATGAAGGCGGTTTCCAACGAATCCTTCGGCTACAACGAAGACGAGATCGTGAGCAGCGACATCATCGGTATGCACTTTGGCTCGCTGTTTGACGCTACCCAAACAAAGGTCGTCACCGTCGGTGACAAACAGCTGGTGAAGGTGATAAGCTGGTACGACAACGAAATGAGCTATGTCTCCCAGCTGGTGCGTACGGTTAAGTATTTTGCCGGCCTGATCAAAAAATAAGCGCCCCATGTCGACGTTTGCCAACTACAACTTCAAGGGTCAGCGCGCGCTGGTCCGGGTTGACTTTAACGTACCCCTGGACGATAAGTTCCAGATCACGGACGACACCCGGATGCGGGCGGCGGTCCCCACGATCAAAAAGATCCTCGGCGACGGCGGGAGCGTGATCCTGATGTCCCACCTGGGCAGGCCCAAGGGCGGTCCTGAGGACAAGTTTTCGCTGAGGCACCTGTTGCCCCACCTGAAGGAGCTGCTGCCGGGCACGCCGGTGGAGTTCGCCGATGATTGCATCGGGGAATCGGCGGTCAATGCTGCGTCGGCGCTCAAACCGGGGACGGTCCTGCTGCTGGAGAACCTGCGCTTTTATAAAGAAGAAGAAAAAGGCGACAAGGCTTTTGCCGAGAAGCTGAGCAAGCTGGGTGACGTCTACGTGAACGACGCCTTTGGCACGGCGCACCGGGCGCACGCGTCCACCGCGGTGATCGCGCAGTTCTTCCCGAAGGACAAACGGATGTTCGGTTTGCTGATGGAAGCGGAGGTGAACAGCGCCAACAAGGTATTGAAGGATACCCAACGGCCCTTTACCGCCATCCTGGGCGGCGCTAAGGTGAGCGACAAGATCCTGATCATAGAGAACCTGCTGGACAGAGCCAACAACCTGATCATCGGGGGCGGTATGGCGTATACTTTCCTCAAGGCCCAGGGGCATCCCATCGGGAAGAGCCTTTGCGAAGAGGACAAGCTGGACCTGGCTAACGAAATCCTCGTCAAGGCCAAGGCCAAGGGTGTGCAGTTGCTGATCCCCGTGGATAGCGTGGTGGCCGACAAGTTCGCTCCCGACGCGGCAACGAAGGAGGTTTCCAACGACAACATACCGGACGGCTGGATGGGTTTGGATATCGGTCCTAAAACCATCGAGGCTTTTGGAAAGGTGATCCTGGCGTCCAGGACGATCCTTTGGAACGGCCCGATGGGCGTTTTCGAAATGGAGAAGTTCCAACAAGGTACCAAAGCGGTCGCGGAGCTCGTGGCCAAGGCCACGGCGGCCGGCGCTTTCAGCCTGGTAGGCGGTGGCGACTCGGTGGCGGCGGTGAACCAGTTCGGTCTGGCCGACAAGGTGAGCTATGTGTCCACCGGCGGTGGCGCGCTGCTCGAGTTCTTCGAGGGCAAGGTGTTGCCGGGGATTGCGGCGGTTACGGAATAGAACCAATTAAATAATTAATAGACAAGGGGCTGCCTGATTGGCAGCTCCTTTTTTGTTGTATATTTAATCAACAAAACATTTTGGTATGAAACGTACAGGGTTGTACATCTTACTGGCGATCCTCCTGGTCGTCTTGTTTATCGGGTGCGGCGCCAAAAACGCATACAACGGATTGGTGCAACAGGATGAGATCGTGAAGAACAAGTGGAACAACGTGCAAAGCGACTACCAACGGCGCGCCGATCTGATCCCGAACCTGGTAAACACGGTCAAAGGCGAAGCCAACTTCGAGCAGAACACCCTTACCGCCGTTATCGACGCCAGGGCGAAGGCAACGTCCATCACGGTCGACCCCAATAACCTCACGCCCGAGAAAGTACAGGAATTCCAACAGGCGCAGGGGCAGTTGTCCACGGCCCTGGGCCGGTTGCTGGCGGTGTCCGAGAACTATCCGACGCTCCAGACGAACGCCGCGTTCATGGGACTGCAGGCGCAACTGGAAGGTACCGAAAACCGGATCAAGGTATCCCGGAACGACTTCAACGACGCCGTGGCAACGTACAACATCAAGGTACGGTCGTTCCCGATGAATATACTCGCGGGCATGTTCGGGTTCCACCCCAAGGAAGGATTCACCGCGGACGCCGGCGCGGATAAAGCACCGCAAGTTAAATTCTAACCGCCTATGTCCTGGTTTCAAAAAAAGCCGGTGGAGTTTTTCACCCCTGAGCAAAAAGAGCTGATGCTGGAAGCGGTCCGGTCCTCGGAGCAGGCCACCAGCGGCGAGGTCAGGGTTTTCGTGGAAAGCCGCTGCAAATACGTGGACCCGGTAGACCGGGCCCAGGAGATATTTACGTCCCTGAAGATGGACCATACCCGCCAGCGCAATGCGGTTTTAGTGTATGTCGCCATGCGGGACCGCCAGCTGGCGCTTTGGGGCGACCAGGGCATCCATGACAAGGTCGGGGATGATTTTTGGAAAAAACAGGTGCACCAGATCCTGGGTCACTTCAAGCGGGAAAATTATGCGGAAGGGATTGCCGCGGTCGTGCGGGAGGTGGGGGAGATGCTGGGCCATTTTTTCCCGCACGTAGACGGGGCCAAAAATGAATTACCTGACGATATAGTATTTGGACAATGAAGCATATAGCCATTTTGTTGTGCGTGCTGTGCGTCGGTGTATTCGCGCAGGCACAGGATATCCCGGCGCGGCCCAACCCGCCCAGGCTTGTAAACGACCTGGCGGGTATCCTCAGCCCGGAGACTATCCAGGCGCTGGAAGCCCGGCTCGATGCCTTCGATGACAGCACCAGCGTGCAGATCGCGGTGGTGACCATTCCCACGACCCACGACTATGACCCGGTGGATTATGCGGTCAAGCTGGGCCGCTCCTGGGGAGTGGGCAACAAGGATTTCAACAACGGCGTCATCTTCCTGATCGCCCGCGACGACCATAAGACGTTTATCGCCCCTGGATACGGTCTGGAAGGCGCGATGCCGGACATCACCTGTAAACAGATCGTCGACAACAACATCCTCCCTTATTTCAAGCAGGGCGACTTCAACACCGGCGTCGATTCCGGCGTCGTCGCCATCATGCAGGCCGTCCACGGGGAGTACAAAGCGCCCCCGGGTTATCACCAGGACGGCAAAGGGCGTGGCGTCGGCGCCGCAGGCTTCTTTATCTTATTGTTCATCGTCATTTTCATCATCTGGGCGGTTCGCCGTGGCGGGGGCCCCGGTGGCGGATACGTCAGCCGGCGCGGCTACATGGGCGGTCCCCTCTTCTGGACGGCGGTGGGCAGCATGCTCGGCGGCGGCGGTCGTTCCGGTGGCGGAGGCTTCGGCGGCGGCGGTGGCGGCGGCGGCGGTGGTTTCGGCGGGTTTGGGGGAGGCTCCTTCGGGGGCGGCGGCGCCGGTGGCTCTTGGTAAAGCGACGCGCACCCTTCGACATTTCAGTGCAGCGAATAGGCCGAGGGCCCTGCCTCTTTTTCCCCCGTTTTGCGGTGCACCACAAAACGGGGGAAAAAGAGGCAGGGCCCTCGGCCTATTCGTTTGGGACTGCGCCGCTGGGACGGTTCCCAAAGGCGATCGCGTTATTTCGAAAGCGCGTGATCCACGTAGTCGGCGAAATCCGTTTCGCCGGCGGCGCGTTTCTTGGCAGAAACGTTTTTCAGCGCACCGCTAATCATGTTGCGGGCGAACGCGTAGTTCTCGGAATCGGGGATGACATTGCGGAACTTGAGGACGTCGTCCACGCCCTGCTTGAATTTATCGAGGTCTTTGACCTGGGCTAGGAACTGGCAAAATTTGGAGGTGGCTTCGAATTTAGCCTGACCCGGGGCCAGGTCTTCGTACGTCTTAAGTATGAAGGGGAAGTCCTCGGGACGGGCGGAGTTCAGCAGGATCTTGCTGATCGTCGCGGCCAGCGTCCCCTTGGCGTCGCCCCGGAGCCCGGGGAGCAGCGTAAGGGCCTTGGCCGAATCGAGGTTATAGATGCCGTTGAGGGCATTGCCGGCTACGCTGTAGGACGAGTCGTGGACTGCCTTTTCGAACAACGGCAAATAGGACGGGTCCTTGACCTCGGCCAGTACCTCGAGAGCCTTTGAGCGGACGAGGGCCTCCTTATCGTTTACAGCGATCTTCTGAAGCTCGGGCAAGGCAGCCTGGACCATGTCGGCGGACTGGAAGTCGATGGCGTCGATGGCGTCTATCCGGAGCCCTTTGTAACGGTCGTGCATGGCGTCCAGGAGGAAGGCGCGTATGGCGGCATCGTCCTGGTGCTTGGACGCGAATTCGATGGCCTCCTTACGGTCGACATAACCCGCGGCGTGCTTATATTGATAAATATAGTTCGCGGCGGTTTTGCTGTCGGACTTGGCACAGAGGAGGATTTTGTCCCCGTCCACGTTGACCAGGTCGGGATGGGTCGTATAGGGGAAGGTATAGGAGGCTTCCCGGGTCCGCATCCAAACCTGGTTCCGCGTCTTGTTGCCACCGGCATAGACGTCGATCGAAAAGGGCAGGATGAAGACGTTCCCGGTCTGGGTCTGCTGGATATGCACGGTTACCTTGCCCGCGGCGTCGTCGTACGCGTAGTCGATCTTCAGCTGCGGATGGCCGGCGCCGTAATACCACTGGTTCCAATACCAGTTCAGGTCCTGGCCGGTCACTTCTTCGAACGCCAGGCGGAGCTGCTGGGCTTCACCCGTCTTGAACTTGTTGGTGACCAGGTAAAGGTGGAGCGCCCGGAAGAAAGCGGTGTCGCCTACGTAGTGGCGGAGCATATTGAGGATGCGGCCGCCCTTGTTGTAGCTGACGGCGTCGAACATGTCTTCCTTATCGTGATAGTAAAAACGGACCAGGTCCTTATTGGATTCGCCGGACTGCAGATAGCCCTGCATGTCGGTATAGTTCTGTTCGTCACCAGCGTCCTTACCATGTTTGTGTTCGGCCCAAAGCGTCTCGCTGAAGTTGGCGAAGGACTCGTTCATGGTGAGGTTGCTCCAGCTTTCGCAGGTAACGAGGTCGCCGAACCACTGGTGAAAGAGTTCGTGGGCGATGGTGCTTTCCCAGCCGTTTCCGTCGGTCAGCTCGCGCGCGTTTTGCTGGGCGCTCTCCTGGTGCAGGGTACACGTGGTGTTTTCCATGGCTCCGCTGACATAATCGCGGCCTACGATCTGGTCGTACTTGGCCCAGGGAAAGTCGATACCGAGCGTCTTGGAATAAAAGGCGATCATTTCGGGGGTGTAGCCAAAGATGCGGCGGGCGACGGAGGCGTAATCCTTTTCCACGTAGTAGGCCACGTCCTTCCCTTCATAACTGTCCTTGACAACGGCATAGTCGCCCACGCCCATGAAAAAGAGATAAGGCGCGTGGGGTAAATCCATCTTCCAGGTATCGGTGCGGGAGCCGTCGGCGTTTTTGCGCTGGCTGGCCAGGAGACCGTTGGAAAGCGTGACATACTTCGAGGGCACGGTCATCTCGATCTCTTCGGTGGATTTCTGGTCCGGCTTGTCGATGGTGGGGAACCAGACGCTGTTCGACTCGGTCTCACCCTGTGTCCAGATCTGGGTCGGTTTGTCCTTTTCTGCGCCCGTGGGGTTTATGAAATAGAGCCCCCGGGCATCGGTGATGGCGGCGCTGCCGACGGCCTTTAATAAGTTGGGCCGGGATACATAATCGATATAGACGGTATACCGCTCCTTGCCTTTATAGGTCTTGTCCAGGCGTATCGTCAGTTGCGAGCTGTCGTATGTGTATTTTAAAGGTTCGGTCCCGGAACCCTTGACCAGGGCTACTTTACGGATGTCCATGCCCTTGGCGTCGAGGGTGAGGGAATCGGTAGGATAGAAGTGAGGCTCCAGCGTGATCCATGCCTTGCCGTACATAAACGACTTGTCGTAGTCGAACGAAACGGCCAGCTTCGTATGTACCAGGTCGTTGATCTTTGGCGCGCTTGCCCTGTATTCCTGGCGCCAGCTGGTGTCTCCCTGGGCTGCCGCGGGTCCGGCATAGGAGGCCAGGGCTACCAGGCATCCGGCGGCTATTTTTTTCAAAGGGGTCTCCATAAAATGCATGAGAAAATGATTTGATTCGTGGGTCATAGTGATATTCCTAAAGGTAGCCAGACGGCCCGGTACGGTATTTGGAAAATGATAAATGGCCTATACGGCTGATGGCAAAATAACATAGCTTTGTCATAAGCGAAGTTGGCGCCGAAGCGCTAATTTCCGCGCTGGGCGCTCCAGCGCAACTCAATAATGGGCCTATGAAGTTTATAAGATTAATCGGTTTATTGGTATTCATTGGATGTGCAACGACCGTCCGCTCTCAGGGCGTCAGCCATTTTATCTACCTGCAAAGCGACACGAAACAACCCTTTTTTGTCAAGCTGTCGCCAGGCGCCGATCCATTGAACTCCTCGGGTTCCGGTTATCTTATCCTGCCCCAGGTGCCCCAGGGCTCGTTTTCATTCTGGGTGGGCTTTCCGGACAAATCCTATCCGGAACAGCACTTTGTCTGCACCGTCGGTTCGGACAAGGGGTTCCTGCTAAAACATTTTCCCGAAAAGGGTTGGGCGCTGTATGACCTGCAGGAGCTAACCCTCACGTATACCGCCGGAACGGACAGCGCGGCTCACGCGACCCCGCCCCCCGTCGATACCACCGGCAAGGGACAACCGCAGGGCACGTCGGCGGCGGAAACGCCGGCGGCGCCCGTCAGCACGCCACAGATCCAAACGGCCACCGCGCCGGAGACGGTCACGGCGCCGCAAACTCAAACCGCGGTTGCGCCCACGACCGCGCCGGACACGACCCCTATTGCGCCGGTGCGGGATACGCCCGCGGTTCCCAAGCCAGCCGACGCTTTTGGAGATGCGCTGGTGGCGGTAACCCAGGATACCACGCTCCGGGATGTCAAGAAGATAGTAAAGAAGGACCCGCCCCCGGTTCAGCCGGCCCCCGTTCAACCGACACCGGTTCAACCCGCGCCGGCTCCTGCCGTGACACCCGCGAACATCGTCCTGGTGTCCAGGCAGGTGACGGATACGGCGGTTCAACTGATATATGCCGACCGGCAGTCCTCGGGCGCGGTCGATACGGTCCAGGTATTGATGAACCAGACCGCCCCTGTCGCCGACACACCGACGGCAGCGCCCGCCGTGACGACCGCGGCAGCCGCGCCCGCCGTGACGCCCCCCCAAACCACCTCTCCTGATACCACCACGGCGAAGTCCGTGGCCACCATCGACACCCCGGCGGCAACGCCCGCTATCACCCCCGTGGATACCACCCGTGCCTTCAACCCCGCGACACTTGCCAAGGGTGGCAAGGCCAAGGACACGAGCAACCTCGTGGTGCCGGTATTCAAACAACAGCAGCAGGATACCGATAGCTCGAGGGGTAGTCTGGCGGCGGGTTTCGGGATACAGCCTACGACGCCCGCGGCGCCGGCGACGACTGCCGCGGCCACCGGCGGCGGTAACAAGGACCTCCACCTGGCGAACGCCAACTGCAACCGGGTCGCGGGAGACGAGGACTATCAGCGTTTGCGCAAAAAGATGGCGTCCGAAACGGACGTCGACCGGATGATCGAGCTTGCGCGTAAGGCTTTTAAAAAGACGTGTTTTACGACCGACCAGTTGCGTTCTCTGAGCTTCCTGTTCCTGCAGGAAGACGGGCGGTATAAGTTTATCGAAGAGGCCTATCCGTTCGTTTCCGACAGCTGGAACTTCAATTCGCTGCAAAACCTCTTTTCCAGCGTGTATTACGTCAACCGCTTCAAGGCCCTGGTGCAACACTGATATGCCCAGGTTTTTTCTGCAGGTAGGGTACAAGGGGACCCGGTATAGCGGGTCGCAGATCCAGGAAAATGCGGTGACCGTACAGGCGGAACTGGAAAAAGCGCTGCAGGTTTACTTCCGCTATCCCGTAGGGTTGACCGGTTCCTCCCGGACGGACGCAGGCGTCCACGCCCTGGAGAACTTTTACCACTTCGAGCTCACTTTGGAAGAAAACCACGCGTGGCGCCAGCCAGGCGGGCCCGAGCGCGGCCTGTATAACCTCAACGCCATTTTGCCGCGGGATATCGTGATCCGGGGCGTATACCCGGTGTCTTCGGAAGCCCATGCCCGGTTCAACGCGCTTTCACGTGAGTATCATTACTTTGTATATAGAACAAAGGACCCGTTCATGGACGACCGCGGGTATTATTTCCCCTATACCCTCGACCCCGACCGGCTCGCCGAGGTGGCCGAATTAGTCCTGAAAAACAATGACTTCAGTAGCTTTTCGAAACGAGGCGGCCAGAGCCGGACGCCGCTGTGCCGGATCGAGGCAAGCCACTGGCAGACCACTGGGACCACATGGCAATATACCGTCCGGGCCAACCGCTTCCTACGGGGCATGGTCCGCGGCCTGGTGGGAACGATGCTCCAGGTCGGGCGGGGGAAGCTTTCGGTAGCCGATTTCGAAGGGGTTATCCGCGCGGCCGACCCGGGAAGGGCGGATTTCTCGGCCCCGGGGCAAGGCTTATTCCTCGCAAGGGTACGATACCCGGATGGGCTCCTGGAAGGTCGATGGCCCGTGGAACCCGCCAGCAGCCTGGATGAGAGCGACTACGGCGTTGCAGAATAATTAGTTAGCCCTGCTAATCATCCCGTTTTTTTGTGAAAAAAGTTTGGCGGCAATCAAACTATCGCTATCTTTGCGCCCCGCTCTGGTAAAAAAGCCGATCCGGGTAGTTCTTTCAGGGTTTCGATAACGAGGTGTGCATAAATAGTTTTGACAGGAAACTGCTAAATCGTATCTTTGCAGTCCGTCCTAAAAAAACGGTGCTCTTTACATCGAAAAAGTCAACCAAAAAGCTCAAAAAAATTGAGCTTGAAATTTGGTAGAAAGGAAAAAGGGATTACCTTTGCAACCCCGATGAGATGGAACGGTGATGAGTGGTGCTGAGGGGTTGATACCTAGATAGTTAGCGAAGTTCTTTAGGATAGATGATGGGCGGCTTGCTGCCGCCGATAATCGCGAGACTGAGGTCGTAGGACTGAGGTTGAAGTTCTTTGAAAGATTGGAACAGCAGGACACTTATAACAGCGATGTTATGGGTGTCGTCAGGTAAGAGTATACAATGAATTAAGATTAAGATTTGAAGTCACTTCAATTCTTTCCAAAGTTATTTACAATGGA
>NZ_DATJIY010000011.1:0-54618 GCF_035492835.1 Dinghuibacter sp. | reverse complement strand
TTCAGCTCCGGGAAGTAGGTGGTTATGGGTTCGTCGATCGAAGGGATGTATTTCTTGCCGATGGCGATGCCGATGAGCAGGGAGACGACGCTCTTGGTGAGCGATTGGTTGTTGCACAGCGCGGTGTCGGGGTGGCCATTGAAGGAATGGGCATATATTACGCGGCCGTTCCGGGTGGCGACGATGCGGTAGAGACCGGTGGTGTCGAGGGGGGTGGTGGCGCCCGGGGGGGTGGCGGCGGCGGGGGGTATGACCGTGGCGGTTATGAGCGTGGCGATCATGAGCGTGGCTCGCAAGAAAACAGTTCGCATCTTATATCTCTTTATGAATATATCTGCCCTTCGTACTTTTTACAAACGCGACCTCGACAGGTTATACGCCGAGATCGAATCCTATCGCTCCGAGGAAGCGCTCTGGCGCGTCTCCGGCAATATCGCGAATTCCGCCGGGAATCTGTGCATGCACCTGGTCGGGAACCTCAACACGTATATCGGCGCCCGGCTTGGCGGCAGCGGCTATGTCCGCGACCGACCCTTCGAGTTCGCCGGTAAAGGGATACCGCGTGCGACGCTGCTGGCGCAGGTGCGCGAGGTCGCCGCCGTCGTGGACGCCACGCTGGCGGGGCTGGGCGACCGGGACGCGGAGTATCCCGAGGAGGTGAGCGACGGGCGCGTGAGCGTTGGGTATTTCCTCACGCACCTGGCGATACACCTGGGGTATCACCTGGGGCAGATTAATTACCACCGGAGGTTGCTGGACGTTTGACGGGCGCGTTGCGCGGCTGCGGAGTGTCGCGCGGCTGCGGCGCGGGTGCGCGGAGGCGGCGCGGGTGGCGGCTGCGGCGCGGGTGCGCGGAGGCGTGCCCGCCATTCGGAAAATACCTGGTTGGTGAATACGGAAGGGACTTTGACCGGTCTTTGGAGGGATTCGTCGATCAGCCGGCGGGCCTCGTCTCCCCTGCCCCATTTGTCGTAGAGCTGGACCAGCTTGTAACGGGGAAGCAGGCGTGAAGGGATCATATACATGGCCGTCGTATAATTCAGCCGTGCCAATTCGTAATCGCCCATCGCCATATAGTCGTCGCCGAGGAACAGGTACAGGTCGGCGGTCGACCCAAAGATCTTTGCCCGCTCCAGGAGGGCGGCGGATAATCCCGTTTGTCCTCCCAGGGCCGCCTCGGCGCCGTAATTGAACAGGTAGCGCCAGTCCCATCGTTTCAACGGATACAATGCCCGGTATGCCGGCGCCGCCTTTGAAAAGCCCGCGGTAGCGGCGCTGTCGGCGGCGGCAGACCATGTCACATCGGTAAGGGCGGTATACGCGGTGAATAAAAGTAATAGGGCGCCGAGGGCGGCCGCCCATGGCTTCACCGCGACGCGGGGTGCGGGCGCTTTGCCCAGGTACGCGGCCGCGTGGCACACGGCGATCACCAGGACGGGCAGACAATGAAAGGGGTTGGAGCCCAGGCTGCTGATGCCGAGGGCGAGGAGGCAGGCGGTGTGACCGATAAGGTTTTCCGGACGGAACGGCGGCCGTGGCCGCAAGACCGACACGATCAACAGCGTCCAGCACAAAAAGCCGATACATCCGTATTCCGCCAGGATCTGGAGCGGACAATCGAAGGCCTCCAGTACGTCCCCCGACAGCATTTGTTCATCCAGCGACGCGTCGTGGGTTTGAAAATAGCCGGCCTGGTATCGACCATAGTCCCCGGCGAAATTGCCGGCGCCGATACCTGACAACGGATGCCGCGCGATCATGGTGGACGTAACCTTCCAGATGAGAAGCCGTCCGCGGGCCGAGGGCGCCTTCGCCTGCCACAAAACATACCCTGCCGCCAGGATGCAAGGAACCAGGGCCATCAGGAATAACCATCGCGTTTTGTACCGCTTCAAAAAGAGAAAGGCAAGGGCCGCGCCATATCCGGCGATGGCCGATCGCGCCAGCGTCATGAACAGTAACGCGGAGCCCGCGGCGGTCGCTGCCGCCAGCAGGAGCCATACATACCGCCGGCGGCCATGGTCTTCCGGCGGGAAAACGAGCCAGGCCACGGGCAGGGGTAGTATGGAAAGGATATAGTTCGCGTAATACCCCGAATTGTACAGCCATCCCCGAATATCATAGTCATGGCCGCCGCTTTGCCACGCCTGCCACCCTCCCAACGTCACCTGGACCGCAAAGGCGGACAGCAATCCGGCGTAAAGCGCGACGGGATCGGTGGCGATTACGCGCCTGCACAGCCAAAAGATGCCCGTGCAGGCCATGAACGTCGCGATCGCGGACAAGGTGGAGTCCCGGGGCAGATACGGAATGCCTGCGATAAGTATATATACCGCCAGCAGCAGCCATGCACGCGCCATCCGTGTAGCCGCCAGGTAGCACAGACCGGCTGCGCCGAGCGCCCACACGGCATATACGTCGTAGTGGATGATCGCGGTGTCGAAGCGCCGTTGGTAGAGATAGGGAAGGGCGACGAAGACGCACGACGATGCGGCCCAGGCGGCAAGCCGCCCCGGCTTCAGCAAGGCGTGTAGGTTGGGTTGCCGCTGTCGTCGTACCATACGGTCTGCCAGGCGCCCCAGATCAGCTTCATCAACGTGAGCCCCGAACCGCCGCTGACCTGGTTCAAAAAGGCGCAGAAGTTGACCTCGTTGGTGGCATCCGAATTATAAATGTTGATGTAGTAGTTGTAGACGGTGAACAGATCGCCATTCACGGTGGAGCTATTACCCATAAAAGCCCATGCGAAGTTCACCCACGCGGCCTTATCGGTGATGACGAGCAAATACGACCCGGCCGGCGTGGTCACGGAGAAGATGTAGTCGTTGGGAGAGCCGGCGGGGGTACACAGGGTAAAGATCATCGCGAGGTTCGTCATGTCCAGGAAGTTGAACATCGACGAGTAGCCGGCGCTTTCATATTCGTGGTTGAACACGAACCCGGTCGTATTGTTGAACATGGCCGTACTCCACGCGATATTCTGCCCGTACGGGCCGCCGTTTATCTGCGCCTGCGGAACGCCCTGGGCATTTATCAGGAAGGCCGACTCATAACCATTGTTCAGCTCGTTCTGGAGGCTGGTCAGACCCGCGTTGAAGCTCGTATTCTGTTCCAGGCTCGTGGCCAGGTCGCAGGGGTTGTACGGAATGGGCCCGGGCGGCGGGAGGGTGTACCCGTTCTGAGGATTCCCGTAACCGCTGCTGGTTGAAAAGTTGATGTCCGGACCTTCGTATACATAATCCAACCCGGTGGCGGGGCTGTAGTAGATGAAATAGATGTCGTCCTCGGTGTAACCGCCGCTACCGCTACAGCCCAGCGCGACCTTGGTGGACAGGGCCGTCCGGGTGTCGCCGAATCGGTAACCGTGCGGGACGTTGGCGATACTCATGGTCCCGGGGGAGGGGGAGCCGTTGCTATAGGTGTACATCGCTTCCCGGGCATAATAGCGATTGTAGACGATCACATGGGCATCGACTCCGCTGACGGGTTGCGCCGTTTTACCCGTCACGGCTGCGGCCACGTCGCGTATGTCCGGATTCAGGTGACCGCCCTTGTTGCTGATGACTTCCACGATCCTGAACTGCGGAACGCCCTTGGGTCCGGCGGAGAAAACGATGGCCCGCGCGGCTTCAAAATCCCGGTCCGAAAAGGGATGTAGCGACTCCTTGAAAGGCACGACGAGGTTTTCGGCGCTGCCGGCATGGTACATGCGGGCGTTGTCCCAGTCAATAAGCTTGCCGATGCCGGCCAACCGCGGGTATTGGATCAGCGGTGCGTCGTGAACCAGTAATTTTTTGCCGGAGGCGACGGCGGCATTTTCGTTGGGGATCGCGGTGTTCTCGAACCAGGAGCGCGTCGACGCCGGGTCGGGCGATGTTTGCGACAGGGGGGCGGTACTTTTGACCGGTTTCTGGCAGGCGTTGATGACAAAGAGGATAAGGGCGATGCCCACCAGGGACACCGCGGCAAGGCGAATCGGTTTCATACGATGGTGTTTAAGGTTAAGAGGTCGTTAGCTATGCTGATTATCCAACGATACTAAAAGAAATTCCGGGGAAATGCAAGCTTTCCCGAAAAAAAATTTCGGAGAGTGTGCTCCGTGGGCGGGGCGCACTTTGGGGGAGCGTGTTGGGCGGGTCGCCTAGTGGCCGGGCCACTTCGCGAGGTAGTCCTTGGCGAGCTCGCGGCAGGCCTCGAAGTCGCCACGGGTCATCGAGACGCAGTGCTTGTTCAATTCCTTGCGCAGGCTTTGCATGTCGGCGGCCATCTGGGGGTTCGATCCGAATTCGGCGTCGATGTTCTTGCGGGTGAATTCCTTGAGCTGGCCGTCGAGGCTGCGGGCGTACATAAAGATGCCGTCGATGGTGTTGGAGCCGTTGTACCCGGTCTGCTTGCGCTCGTCGAGCAGCAGGTAGAAGGGGCCGCCCTTGGCGATGACGGCGAGGTATTCTTTATTGGACTTGATGTAGGCGAAGGAAATATTGTTGCTTTTGAAACCATAGATGTCGCCCAGCGGGAACTCCTGGTAGTCTTTCGCCGTGGGGGACGTACGCGCGCGGACGGTGCCGTAGGCGGCGTAGTCGATGGGATACCAGGACAACAGGCCCTTTTCTTCGATGGGGAAGTTGTTGCCGTAGATCACGACGCCGCCGTCGAAGTCGACTTTCGCCTTGAAGATACCGGAGGCGGAGGTCGTGTCGTATGTCGGGGCCGCGGGGGCGGCGGCGACGGGCGGGGGCGTGGGTTGCGGGGTGTAGGCGGGAGCGGTCTTCGCGGGCGTCGGCGGTGTCGTGTATGTCGGGGCCGGCGCGGTGGTCGTTGTCGGCGCGGTGGTGGTTGGGGCTGGCGCGGGAGCGCTTGCTACCGGTGCGGGGGCCTGGCGCGGGGTGCCGTTCGGGACCAGCGGGCATATCGGGTGTATCCACACCCCTTCGGCGGCCTCGGGCCATTGGTCGGGGAAGCGTGGCACGCTAAAGCCCACGTTGTTGGTGACCAGGAGCTGCGAGAACAGCGAGTCGTTGGGTGGCGCGTTCTGACAAAAGAAGATCGGGATCAGCAGTTTTCGCGCAGCGGGGCGACGCATCCACTGGCCGTTGGTGCCGCGCATGGCCCAGGCGATCTGGCGCGCCATTTCGGGCGGGGTGGCGGTAAGGAAGGAAATATCGGCGACGGTATCCGTCCCCGCGGGAATGGACAGGGATACGAAATACCCGCGGGAGTAGTCGTTGGCCAACAGGCGGGCGGCGCCGTCGAGGTTTTGCTCGCACAAACGGCTCAACGCCTTATAACCTCCCTTGAAGCCGATGAGGTCTTCGTCCTGCGCGTGGACCCGGCCCACGGCAACAGTTAACAACAACAATAATACCCCTGCGATCCGGTTTCCTGTGGTCATTCCCTGAAATTTCGCGGTAATTTAAACGAAATTGACAAGAACGAATAAAAAAAGGTCCGGCGGATGCCGGACCTTTTTTTATGGATGCGCGTATTACGCGAGCTCTTCGAAAGCGGCGTGCAAGCGCGAGACAACTTCTTCGTATGATTCCTTGACGGGTATGACGTGGTCTTTTTCGGAGTTGAAATAGACAAAGGTGAACTTTCCCCGGTCGTCATCGTTGGAGGTAACGTACGTGATGTTGTTCGGGTTGACAAATACGGCGGTTCCTTCCTTTTCGTGCGTGAGCTCAATAAATGGAGTTTTCATGATCTATCGTTTTTATTCTGGATAGGGTTGCAAAGACTGGGCCATGCCCCGGTACCCAAAATGTTAAAAATGCGTCAATAGGTGAGCGTTCGTCAGTGCCCTCCGTCGTGGTGCCCCGCGGCGGCGGCGTTGCCGGCGCGGCGGCGGAATCGTTCGAGTAACACAAGACCCGCGATTTCGTAGGCGGCCATACACAAAAGGGCAATCTGGTAGGCGCCCCAGGTGCCGAGTCCCTGGAGGAGACCGAAGTACACGCCGCCGATCAGGGTGACGCCCATGGCGGAGCTGAACTGCTGGAGCGTGGAGTAGACGCCGCTGGCGATACCGGCGAGCGACTCGGGGATGTCCCGGAGCGTGACGTTCACCATGGTGGGGAGGACAAAGCCAAAACCCCAGCCATATATCGTGAACAGGATGAGGATCGCGGCGGGCGACACGCGGCCGACCGCAAAGAACCACGCCTGCAACAACAAGGTGAGCAGCATCAGCACGGCGCCCCATTGCGGTACGCGCGCGCCCCAGCGGCCGATGACGCGGCTCGCGGTAAAGGAGCCGCCCATGAAGGAGACGGCGAGCATGACGAAGTAGCCGGCGGCCTTGAGGGGCGGGAAGTGCAGCGCCTCCTGGAAATACAGCGAGCCGAGCAACATGAAAGCGTTGTGTACGCCAAAGAAAAACAGCAACGACAAAACGCCAATCGAAAAGCTCCGGTAGCGGAAAAGCTCGAAGTGAACGATGGGATTGCGGTGGGATCTGGTTTTGCGGAGCTGATCGACGACAAAGAGGGCCCCGAGGAGCGCCGAGACCGCCAGCAGGGCGATGGACCAGGCGGGCCAGCCTTTTTCGCGTCCCTGGATCAGGGGGTAGATGAGCGCGCCCAGGAAAGCGGTGAGCAGGACCAGACCCGGTATGTCAAAGGCGCCGGGGTGCGCGGGTTTGGACTCCCGGAGCTTCCATACCGCGAGGATCGTCGCCACGGCACCGATGGGCAGGTTGACCAGGAAGATAAGCCGCCAGCTGTCCGTTATCCAATGGACGGAAACCAGGTAGCCACCGAGGAACTGGCCGAGGATGGTGGCCACGCCGAGCGACAGGCCATAGTATCCGAACGCCTTGTTCTTGTCGCGCGGGTCGGGGAAATACAAATGGATGAGGGTAACGGCCTGGGGTACCGCCAAAGCGGCGCTCAGCCCCTGTAGCAAACGGAACGTCACGAGCGCGTCGATGGACCACGCAAAACCGCAACCCGCCGAGGTCAGCGTAAACAGGACGAGGCCGGTCCAGAACAGCCGCTTGCGCCCGAAGTGGTCGCCCAGCCGGCTGCCCATGACGAGGAAAACGGTGTAGCCCACGAGGTAGGACGCCACGACGAGCTGGACGTTGGCGTTGGTCGTGTGGTAATAGGATTGTATCGTCGGCAGTCCGACGTTTACGACGAAGACGTCGAGGACGGTCATTGCGGGGCCGAAGAGGATGATCCAAAGGGCGAGCCAGGGGGCCTTGGGAGATGCCGGGGGCGTGGGCGCATGCGGCGCCGGCGCGTGCGGGGCGGCCGCGTGCGGCGTGGCATCGTGCGGCGCCGGTGCGATCTGGACAGACTGGTCTGTTTCAAGCATATGAAAAAAATTAAGCGAGTAGTCTTTGTACGGTTCGGCGGGCGTCCTCCGCGGGTTTTACGTGATGGAAAAGGAAGGCCTGGATCCCCGATCCTTCGTATAGATTCACGATCAGCTCACAGAGGTCGCTGGCTTCCAACCGGGTCAGGCCCGGGTTGTGTATTTTCAGGTGGTTGGCGACCAGCGCCTTGATCGCCAGGGAATGCTCGCGGATGATGTCCGCGGCGGGGCCTTCCAGGTCGGGCAACTCGTAGGCAATCCTTTTGAAACAGCACCCGCGGTAGCGGTCCTCCTGGATCAGGTGGATGCGGTAGTCGAACAGCGATAGGATCATCTTTTTGCCCTCGGGCGTACCCTCCCTGAAGGCATCGAAGTCCGCCCACCAATCGTGCTCGCGCCGCACGAGGTATTCGACGAGCAGGTCATCCTTCGACCGGAACAGCTGGTACAGGCTGGCCTTGGCAACCGAAGCCTCGTCGATGATCTGGTTGATCCCCGTGGCCTGGTAGCCCTGCTCGTAGAAGAGCCGGTTGGCGGTGGCGATGACCCGTTCCCGGGGTGTGCTTTTTGCTTTCACCATACAAAGATAGGGGATAAACAGACAAGTCTGTCCATTTTTTTCAATCGACCGCGGATGATCGCAGTACCTTTATATATAACGGGTTTAATGATCCGTTAATACGGAAAGGTCGTCGGGGAGGATCGCTATCTTTGACGCATGGGCTTTGCTTACCAGAATGCATTTTACTTCCTGGGTGTGTCGCTTGCGTTCATCGTTTCCTTCCTGCTGATCCGTTCCACCGCAGAACACAAGGTCGCCAACCGATTGCTGGGGATCGCTTTCTTCAGCATGGCCTGGTACAACATGGTTTACCTGCTGACGCTCACCAAGGCTTACCCGCAGGTCTATTGGTTGGCCGGCTGGGGCCCCGCCCTGTCTTTCCTTATCGCGCCGTGCGCCTACCTGTATGTCCGGATGATGGTGCTCCAACATGAACGGTTGACAAAAAAGGACTGGTGGCATTTCCTTCCCTTCTTTATCTTGTTTATGGACCTGTTGCCCTTCAACCTCGGGCTCACCTCCATCTCCAAATCGGAATACATCGGTAACGCGATGGAGAACTACAACCAGTTCTATCAACAGCATATTTCGGTCATACCGCTGCGGCTGCACTTTATCCTCCGGCCGGCGCAGGCGATCATATATCTTTATTTCCAATGGCGGCTGGTGATCCGTCACCGTGCCGTGACCCGGCGTATCCAGCGTTGGCTGTTGACGCTGACCATACTCCAGACCGCTTTCGCCCCGGTCGTGGCCATAATGACCGCCCAGGGGTTATCCACGGGGCAAGGGATGTACGTAGCCCACGACTACCGGGTGATCGTGTATATATTATTTGGCGGCTTTTTCGTGGCGTCGGTCGCCTTGCTGTCGGTACCGGACGCCCTCTATGGCCTGCGCGGGCGCGAGCCGCGGTCGCCGGGGCTGCCCAAACCGGAATCGATCCCCGACAGGCCGGCGGCGGCGGTTACGCCGGTGGTCATTCCGGTGGTTACGCCGGTGCTGACCGCGGTGCCGGATTCGGAGGGCACCCTGGAGTCGGCTGCTCCCGAGGCGCGGCCGGTCAACGCACGGCTGATTGCCCAGTACCTGCCGGTCATCGAAAGCTATCTGACCGACGAGCAACCCTACCTCCAGGCCAAACTGTCCATCCAGGACATGGCGGTCGCCACCCGGATACCCCTCCACCAGTTGTCTTATGTCATCAACCAGCATTATGGGATCCGGTACACCGACCTGATGAACCAATACCGGGTCGACCACGCCAAACACCTGTTTGCCCAGGGCGTGTGGAGGGAGCTGTCGATGGAGGGACTTGGTAAGAAGTGCGGCTTCTCCAACCGCACCAACTTTTTCCTCGTCTTTAAAAAGATCACGGGTCAAAGCCCTTCAGAATACCTGAATGCTATCAAATCGGAGGATAATGGATAAATCCTCTTAGGATTTATCCGTCCAACGCTTGAAAATGTGGTCTTTAGGGACAGACTTTACTACTTTAGTTCCCGTAAATGGACAACACTCGTCCGGTTTTGCTTACCTCTGATTGGTGTTGCTATCATAACCATCGCCCGCTCTCGCAGCGGGCGTTTTGTTTTGCGGGGGCGTTTACCGCCCATCCAAAGGGCTTTCGGTGTTGGGCGGCGGGCTCCTATATTTATTATATAATACTTGACATGAGCAACAAACGACTACTATCGCTGGTCCTCCTGGGGGGGATCGCCCTGGGGGTGAAGGCGCAAAAGGAAGGCGGTTCAGGGAAAATGCCGCCGGGCAGCCTGGAACTCAATATCGATTCCGCGATCACGACCCACCATGAAGTGACCATCAAGGGGCAAAAGGTGCCCTATACCGCTACGGCGGGGACGATGCCAGTCTGGGATAAGGACGGTAAACCTATAGCGGGCGTTTTCTTTACCTATTACGAACGTTCGGACGTGACGGACCGCGCGAACCGGCCGCTGGTCATTTCTTTTAACGGCGGTCCCGGCACGCCCTCGGTGTGGATGGAGATCGGGTATACCGGACCCCGCCGGCTCAACATCGACGACGAAGGCAACCCCGTCCAGCCCTACGGCGTACAGGACAACCCTAATTCGATCCTGGACGTGGCGGACATCGTGTATGTCGACCCGGTCAACACCGGTTACTCGCGACCGGTATCCAAGGACGTCCCGGGGACGGAATTCTTTGGGGTGAACGAAGACATCCGGTACCTGGCCGGTTGGATCAGCACCTTTGTCACCCGGAAGAACCGCTGGGCCTCCCCCAAGTTCCTGATCGGCGAAAGCTATGGGACCACGCGCGTCTCCGGGCTGGCGCTGGAGCTCCAGGACGCTCAATGGATGTACCTCAACGGCGTGGTCCTCGTCTCCCCTACCGAACTCGGCATCGAACGGAGCGGTCCGGTCAGCGACGCGCTGCGTCTTCCCTATATGGCCGCCACCGCCTGGTACCATAAGGCGCTGCCCGCGGACCTCCAGCAAAAGGACCTGACGGCTTTCCTGCCCGAGGTCGAAGATTTTACGATCAAGGAGCTGATCCCCGCGCTGAGCATGGGGGGTAACCTGGACGAGGCGGGTAAACGCGCCATCGCCGAAAAGATGTCGCGCTATTCCGGTCTGTCGGTGGACGCGATCCTCGCGCACAACCTGTCCATCCCCTTCGACTTCTATTGGAAGGAGCTGCTCCGCGACAAGGGCTTTACCGTCGGCCGGCTGGATTCCCGCTACAGGGGTATCGACCGCGAAAAAGCCGGCGAAGGCCCGGACTACAACGCCGAGCTGACCTCCTGGCTCCACTCCTTTACCCCCGCGATGCAGATTTACCTGCGGAACGACCTCGGCTACAAGACCGACCTTAAGTATAATATGTTCGGGAACGTATGGCCGTGGGACAACAAAAACGACCACACCGGGGAGAACTTACGGCAAGCCATAGCCGAAAACCCGTCCCTCCACCTGTTGATCCAGTCCGGCTACTTCGACGGCGCCTGCGACTACTTCAACGCGAAGTACAGCCTCTGGCAGATCGATCCTTCCGGACGGCTGAAGGATCGCCTCCACTGGGAGGGGTACCGCAGCGGACACATGCTCTACCTGCGGAAATCGGACCTCGTCGAGGCTACGGAGAACCTGCGGAAGTTTATCGCGGAGTCGACGCCGAAGCCGGGGGAACCGTCGAAGTACTAAGTTTTTTTACTGAACTTGTTGAGGGCGCCGCGGTTGCGGCGCCCTTTCTTTTACGGCGGCGAAGATCTCAGCTACCGCCCAGGGGTAGCCGCCGGCTTCTTCGAAGCTGCCGTGGATGCGGGCGAGGCTTTCTTTTATGTCCGGGTCGGTGACGACGCGTTGGGTGGCGGTTTTTAACGCTTCGGCGGTCACGGTGCGCGCGTCGAGCACGATCGTCGCGCCGAGTTCCGCGGCCCTTTTGGCCAGCAACGGCTGGTCGGCACCCATGGGGAGGGAGACAAAGGGAACCTCGTAGTGGATAAGGTCGTTGAGCGAATTCATCCCGGCGTGGGTGATGGCGGCGGTCGCGCGTTGTAATACCTGGTTTTGGGGGACGTAAGGACGGACGATGAAATTGTCCGGGGCTTTTACGTTCCCTACGTTGTAGGCGGCCATCACGACAATACCATCCCAGCCGGCAAAGGCGTCGGTGAACACGTCATACAGTCCGGGGTTGTGTTGGCTAAAGACGGTGCCCAGGGAGATATAGAGGACCTTTTTGCCCTGTAACCTTTCGAACGGGAAGCCGGTGTGGTCGCCGCGGTCGTATACCGGAGGGCCGACGAACTTAAAAGTGTCGTCAAAGTCGGTCAACGGGGCGGCGAAATACTTCGAGGTATAGACGAGGTTGACGACGCCGGTGTTGAAGAGGAGGGCGTAAGGGTTGTCGGGGAGGGTAACGGCGTATTTTTTGTTCAGGTGCCTTTTCAAATTCGCATAGGCTTCCCGCGTGAGGTCGTCCAGCGGTTTCTCCAAAAAGGCGTTCAAACCGGCGAAGACCGCCAGCGAGGAAATGTTCGGGACCTGGAGGATTTGCTGCACGGCCCCGGCAAACGGGAAGGCGGCGGAATGGACGATGTACTCGAAGGTTTCGTCTTCGATCTGCTCCAGCATGTCGCCGATGAGGTGGTCTGCTTCGGAGAGGAAGTCCAGGATTTTACCTTTCTGGGTGAAGAGGTCGAGGTCGGCGCCATAGAACCGCACTTCGGCGCCGGCACGCTCGAGGTCGTTTTTGAATGCCGGCGACGCAAAATAGACGACCCGCTCGCCGCGGCGGACCAATTCACTGACCAACCCCAGCGTGGGGTTGATATGACCGTGTGAGGGGAGACCCAGGAAAAGGACGTTGCTCATGGGGGCAAAACTAGTTTCCGGCGGGGCCGCGGGGAAGGACCGGTCGGTCAGTGGGGGGATTATGGCGGCGAAAGGGGGGCTTGGGGCGGTGAGCGGGGGCGCGGCGCCGGCTATCGGCCGCATTCCGGAATTCAGTGATTTTTTACAATTTCCCCGGCGGGGTGCGCGCGAGTTTTGTATAAAAAATGATGCGCACTGTAGTCATGGGGGCGGTTGCTCTTTTTGTAATGGTGTCCTTTAAGGAGGAAAGTTCTATGAACAAGCAAGTAGTCAAAAGATTGTATGAGCTCCTGAACGAGCGGAAGCTGGATCGGTTGAGCGAGATCGTGGACCCGGCCTATATGGGGCCGACGGGGGAAAAGGGAGTGGATGGGCTGATGGCCTCGGTGAGCCCGGTGATCGGGGCTTTTCCGGATGTGCGGTGGTCGGTGGATGACATCGTGGCGGAGGACGACGCGGTCGTGGTGCGGTGGTCATGGGTCGGGACGAATAAAAACGCGTTCCGCGGGATACCGCCGACGGGGAAAAGGATGACGACGCACGCAATGGCGTGGTACCACGTCGGGCACGGGAAGATCGTGCGGGCGTGGATGGAGAGCGACCGCCTGGGGTTTTTGCAGCAGCTGGGGGTGGTGCCGGCGAACCTGCCGTTCGGAGGAGCGCAGGCGCCGCCGGCGAAGCCAGCGGAGCGCTAGCCTACCACTTCGCCACGGTGAAGACGATCTCGCCGTAGTTGTTCTTTTCGTAGAGGACGCCGATGCGGTGGCCGCCGAGCCAGGCGATGTCGGAATAGGCGGAGTAGTTTTTGCTGAGGGCCGGGTTGTCGGAGTGATCCAGGAGATGGCTGATGGGCCAGGTGCGGCCCTCGTCGAAGCTGATGCGCAGGGTGAGGCTGTCGCGCTTGTGGGCGGCCTCGTTGCAAAAGGCGATGACGGGTTTGCCTTTGCGGGAGCCGGCGGCGACGATGCTGCCTTCGCAGCCGGGGTCGGGGAGCTGGTGGTCGTACCAGGTCGTGTCCCAGGTCTGGCCGCCGTCGGCGCTGAGGGCGACGATACGGCAGCGGTCGACGCCGCTGTTGCGGGTGTTGATCATGACCGTGCCGCCGGGGAGGGCCAGGGCGGTGGCTTCGTTGGCGCCGGGGACCTGTATGGAGTTACCGAGGTGGAAGGTTTTGCCGTGGTCGTCGGTGTAATAGCCGTGAGCGTCGCCGTCCATGGTGCGGCCGCGGGGCGGGCCGGCGGTATGGTTACAAGCGACGAAGATGCGGCCGGCGTGGGGGCCGTCCCCGATCTGGAAAGCGTGACCGGGGGTGTTGGCGTAGTAGCGCCAGTCTTCGGTATGGGTCCAGGACGGATCGATGTCGGGCTTGTTCAACAGGTCGACCTGGCTGGTGATGTCGATGGGTTTGGACCACGTGCGGCCCTGGTCGTCGGAAGTAACATACCAGCAGCGTTTGACGCCCTGGCCCATACGAATCTGGTGCTCGGGGACGGTGCCGCTGTTGTAGAACAGGAACAACCTCTTGGTGTCCTTGTCGTAGACGGGGCCGGGGTTGGAGACCTGCAGGGTGTCGAAGTCGACGATGACCTGTGAGGGGGACCAGGTGCGGCCACCGTCGGTGGAGCGCTTCATGACCATGTCGATGTTGCCCCAGTCACTCGGGCCGTTGACGCGGCCTTCGGCAAAGGCCAGCAGGTCGCCGCCGGGGAGCTGGAGGAGGGCGGGGATGCGATAGGCTTTGTAGCCGTCCTGGCCGGAGACGAAGACGGAAACCTGTGCGCTTGTCGTAAGCGCCGAGGAAAGCGTGAGGAAGAAGAGAAGCTTTTTCATGCGTTTTTCTTATATAATAACCCCTCCAGCGAATGCGCGTCGGGCTTGAACAACCAGCTGAAGGCGTAGCCCAGCAGCAGGCTGGAGCCCAGGCCGGTGACGGCATACATCAGTAGCTGGAGGTGGCTATAGGTCAACATAAAATATTGCACGAGGCCGCTGGCGACGAGGCCGCAGACGACGCCGGGGCCGTTGGTGCGGCGGCTGAACATCCCCAGCAGGAAGACGCCGGCGGTGCCGCCGGTGAAGAGACCGACGAGCATGTTGAACTGGTCCCAGAGCGAGGGGATGTTCCACGCGGCCATGAGCAGGGCAATGCCGGTGGCGAAGACGCCGATGCCCAGCGTGGTCCAGCGGGCCATCCGGAGATAGGCGCGCTCGGGCAGCGACGGGCGGAAGTGGCGGGCCCAGTCGTTGACCACGACGGTGGCGACGGCGTTGACGCTGCTGTTGAGGCTGCCCATGGAGGCGGCGAAGATCGCGGTGATAACGAGACCGGCGACGCCGCGGGGGAGCTGGCTGACCATGAACCAGGGGAAGATGGTATCCTGGTTGTCGAGGGCGATATTGACCTGGCCCGGATGCGTCTTATAAAATAAATACAACAGCGTACCGATCGAGAAAAAGAGCAGCGACGACGGCACGGTCAGCCAGGCGCCCAGCCGGAGGCTGCGTTCGGCGGCCTTTTTGTCCTTGGTCGTGAGGTAGCGCTGGACGACGGTCTGGTCGCAGCCATAGATGTTGATGTGTGTGGCGAGCCCGCCCAGCACGACGACCCAGAAGGTCGTGGTCGAAAAATTGAAGCGGAAGTCAAAGGTCCGGAGCTTGTGCCGGGCGATCAGGTCGGTCCACGCGGCGTGCCAGTCGGGGATCATAAAGGGGATGATGACCAGCGTGAGGAGGGCGCCGCCGAGCAGGATGAGCACCTGTACCACCTCGGTCCAGATGACGGCCTCGATGCCGCCGAGAACGGTGTATACCACGCTGACGATCCCCATGACGAGGATACCGGGGACGACGCCGATACCCGTGACGACGGTGAGCGCCAGGCTGGGCAGCAACAGGACAATCCCCATCCGCCCGATCTGTAACAGCACGAACAACAGCGAGGCGAGGAAACGGGCGGCGTAGTTGAACCGCTTTTCGAGGTACTCGTAGGCGGTAGTGACGTTGAGGTCCCGGTAAAAAGGGATGAAGAACCGCTGTACCACGGGCATGACCATAACGATGGTCATCAGGAAAAAGAGGTTGGTCCAGTCAGTGGCGAATGTTTTGGCAGGAATACTGATGAATGTGATGGCACTCAGCTTGGCGCCAAAGATGCTCAGCCCCGATGCCCAGGCGGGGATCTTGTGACCGGCCTTGAAATAATCGTCGGTCGTGGATTGGTGACGCGAGGTCCACCAGCCGATAAAGACCATCAGGCCGAAATAGAGGGCGAGGATGACGTAGTCGAGCCAGGAGAAGTAGGCGCGTCTGGCGACCGTCCCCTGGGTGACGACCGGGGTTCTTATGCGCGGTCTTATTTCCCCGCCGGGAATGATGATGACGTTGTCCCAATAGAGCGCGTTGGTCGTGACCTGGCCGTCGAAAGGCAGGGTGTCGAGGCGCGTCCAGGTATCCGTGACGGTGTTGTATAGGAGGACGTCCCTGCTAAAGGGCGGCGTCCCTTTGTCTCCGCTGAAAACGAGGACGTAATTCGCCCCCCGCCCCACCCCGGTCGCGGCAGACAGGGTATAGGGAAGCGGCGCCTTTTCCGTCCAGCGGTCACCGTCGAACGCCCAAGTTTGGTTGTAGGGATGGGCCGGCGTGTTCCGGCCGCCGATCAGGTAGAGGGCGTCGCCTTCGGCGGTAAGTACGGCGTCGGTCATCGGGTGCGGCAGGTCGGTGAGGCGGGCCCAGACGCCGTCGGCGTTCAGCCGGAGAAAGGTCCGTGTGGGGCCTTGCGGGCTTGCGCCGCCGGCAATATACACCGCGCCATTCCAACAGGCCGCGGCGGCGTGGGTGAGGCCCGCTGGCAGCGGCGCGAGCGGCGTGGTCTCCACGTGCCCATCGGTATAGTTCAGCAAGTATACCTTGTCGGTGATGCCGGCACTACTCTCACCGCCGGCGTATACGATACCGCGGGGCGTGGTGACGCTGGCGGCGTAGGCAACGGCAGCGGGTAGCCGCGCGGTCGCCAGCAGGCGCATGGGCGAGGGGCCGTCGAAGACGAAGACGGAGTCGTAGTAGCGCTTGACCGTGTCCGGGAAGTTGGAGCCGCCGGCCATGACGAGGCGCCCGTCGCTCACGCCGGAGACGGAGCCGGCAAAGCCTGGGCCGGGGAGGGTGAGCGCGTGCGACCAGCCGATCGGGCGCAGCGCGGGAAACCCTCCTGCGGCCGGCGGCTGCGCCCGAGCCGACAGCGCGACCAACAAATTTATCAGTGCCAGGTATCTCATCCTACAACCGACCAAAGGTCTCCAAATCCCAGCGATTCCGCGTCGGCTGTAAAGGCCGCATAGGCCTCCGGCGCCGGGTTGGCCACGGGCAGGCGGAAGTCGCCGCAGTCGAGGCCGATAAACCGCATAAAGGTTTTGCCCACGGCTATGCCGCCATACTTGCCCAGCAACCGGATCATCGCGATGGAACGGTCCTGGAGGGCGCGGGCCCGTTCCAGGTCGCCCGCTGCGTAGGCGTCCATCAGCCGGTTGTATAACGGGGCGGCATAGTTGTAGGTGCTGCCCACCGCGGCCCGGGCGCCAAGGGCCAGGGCCGCGAGCAGACACTCGTCCCGGCCGGCCAGCAGGTCATACTTCCCGTCCCGGAAACGGAGACAGGAAAGATAATCCATAAAATCCTCGTGCGTGTATTTGATCCCCGCCAGGTTGTCGAGCTTGCCGTCAAGGGCGTGCAGCAGGTCGATCATAGGGAAATAGCAACCCGTGAAGGACGGGATATGGTAATAGTAAAAGGGCATGTCGGGGACCGCGCCGGCGACTTGTATACATGCCTCGGCCAGGTGGTGTACGCTGGCGGGCTTATAATAGTAAGGCGCCAGGAAGGCGACGCCGCTCAGCCGTTGCGCGCGCGCGTGCTGCGCCAGCTCGATACACTCCTGGAGACAGGTGCCCCCGACCAGCGTGATGAGCGTAAAGTCGGGGTCGTTGCGCACGCACGCGGCCCAGGCCTCGACGACGGCCTTTTTTTCGGCCAGGCTGAGGGCGGCGCCCTCGCCGGTGGTGCCGTTGATAAAGGCGCCGCGGATACGGTTGGTTTTCAGGGTGCGGTAGTACAGGGGGATGCGGTCCAATTTTAAGCTGCCGTCTGCCGTCATGGGGGTGAAGGGCGCGGCGATCAATCCTGTCAGGTGGTCTATTTTCACGATCTAAAGGGGTTTTTAATATCCTGGTGTCTGCTTGAGCAAAGGGTTACTGTTAAGGTCGCCGAGGGACAGCGGCATCAGCAGCGTCGGGCCCTTCCCGGAGGAGGCGGTGGCGGCGGACAGATATTTGGGGTTGATAAAGTCGTAGACGTATGCGTCGCCGGCGCGACGCAGCGCCCACCAGCGTTTGCCCTCCCCGATGAATTCGCGGAGGTATTCGCCGAGGATGGCCTGCAGGTTGGCGTCGGGCGTACCGTTGGTATAGACGGGGTAGGACGAGCCGTAGGCGCGGGCGCGGATAAGGTTGATCTCGGGGGACGGGTCCTGGCCTAGCTTGGCCTTGGCCTCGGCCATCAGCAGGAGCACGTCGGCGTAGCGATAGATGGGGAAGTTGTTGTCGTAGAGCTGGGCGCCGGCGTTGACGCGGCCGATCCACTTGGTCAGCATACAGCCCTTCACGGTGTAGTTGGGGGGCGTGTTGCCATACATGAGGGTGAGCGTCCCCGTTATCCGCTGGTCGGCGGGGGCGGCGAAGAGCTGGTTGATGAGCGTCTGGGTGAGCCCCGCGCGGCTGGCGCCCGCTACATACGGGTAGGCCACGGAAACGATGGTCGGGGTGGTGTACGGGTTGATGACCAGGGAAGTGGCCTGGGTATTGTTGACGGTGAAGTCGGTGAAGCTGGTGTTTTGCGCCTGGCTCAGCTCATAGTCGACGGCGAAGATATTTTCAATCTCTGATGCCTTTTTGGTCGGGTCGAAGATGTCGGCGTAGTTGGGCTGGAGACCGAGCTTGGCGCCCTGGAGCGCCTCGACCTCCTGGAGCGCGGCCTGGGCGGTGGTCAGGTCGCCGGTGCCGCCGTTCATGTTGGTGGCGGACCAGATGTAGGCGTCTCCTTTGAGCGTGAGCGTCGCCAGGCGGCTCCAGAAAACGCGGTTGGCGGGGAGCGCGTTATTGCCGTTGTAGAGCGTCAGGGATTGCTCGATGTCACTTTTGATCTGGAGCATCACCGAGTCGGAGGAGGTGCGCGGCATATAGAGCGAGGACAGGCTCCCGATGGAGTTGATGGGCTGCGTGACCAGCGGCACGTCGCCCCACGTGCGGAGCATGACGTAATAGATATAGGCGCGCAGGCCGTACATGTCCGCCAGGTATTTGGTGCGGGTGAAGTCGGAGAGCTTTGTCTGCGGGAACAGCTGGATGACGTTGTTGACCTGGTAGAGGACGTTGTAAAAGCCGCCCCAGTTCGTGGTATTGGAGGGTACCTGGAGGGCGCTGATCTGCTGGTCGGAGTACTGTACGTAGGTCGCGCCGGGGGCCTCCTGGGTGATCCCGTCGCACCAGATGTCGGAGCGCATTTCCCCGAAGAAAAAGAGGTTGCTGACCTCCCCGCGGAAACGGTTGTATACGCCGATGTACAGGCTGGTCGCGGCGCTGGTGTCGGTCAGCGCGGCCTGGTTGGTGATCGCGTCCTGGGGGGCGACCTGCATGAGCTGCTTTTTGCAGCCGGTCGCGGCGATGGCCGCGGTGAGTATGGTTATTAACGTTTTTTTCATTGTTGCGGGGTTTAGAAGGTTACGTTCGCGCCTATCGTCATCGTCCGGGGAACGGCGTAGCTGCCGTTGTCCCAACCGCCTATTTCGGGGGTGTTGCCGTCGTACTTGGTGATGTAGGCCAGATTGG
The DNA here is from genome assembly GCF_035492835.1 of Dinghuibacter sp. NCBI lineage: Bacteria > Pseudomonadati > Bacteroidota > Chitinophagia > Chitinophagales > Chitinophagaceae > Dinghuibacter > Dinghuibacter sp. The sequence goes on along the minus strand of NZ_DATJIY010000011.1, from coordinate 35,503 downwards.
TACCGGTTACGTATAACCGGAAACCTTTTACGACCGTGCCGACGCGGCCCTTCAGGAGGCTGTTGGGGAGGTCGTAGCTGAGCGTTATTTCCCGGACGCAGAGGTAGTTCCCCTTTTCCCAGAACTGTTTGAAGGGGTTGGAGCCGCCGGCGTCGGTACCGTAGTTGTCGTCGGAGTTATACATCACGTACCGGGGCAGCGAGGCGTTGGGGTTCTGGGGCGTCCACATATCCAGGATGCTCGTCGGTCCGTTTTGCGAACCCTGGACCTGGCCCCAGCCGCGGATCTTGTTTTCGTTGAGGATCACGAACCCGAGGGCGTAGTCGAACTGCCCGTAGAGCGTAAAGCCCTTGTACCGCAGGTTGGAGGAGAAACCGCCCTGGATCGTCGGGGTGGTGTGTCCCACAAAGACGAACTGACGGGAGTCGATGGTGTCGTTGGGGTTGACCTGGTGGTAGACCGCGTCGCCCAGGAAGTGGAGCTTTTTGTTGTTGAAGGGTAGGTAGCTGTTGTAGAGACCGGCGTCCTTGGTCAGGTCCGCCTGGTTGCGGTAGATGCCATCCATCGACGGCGCCCATACCTCGTCGGTGCCGACGCGGTGGCCTTCCTGGAGACCGCCCGTTTGCATCAGCTGACCGGGGTGGTTCGGATCCCAAACCGGGCTCGTCCCCTGGCGGTTGGCGGGCAGACCGTTGTACGGGAGGTGGATGACGTAGTTCTTATAGGTGGAAAACTGCGCTCCGAAATCCCAGCCGAGGCCCCCCGTTTCGTGCGGCTCGAGGATCCGGGCCTTGAGCTCGAGCTCCCAACCGCGGTTCTGTAGCTGGCCGTCGTTGGTATAGTAGCTCGAGAAACCGGTGTTCCCCGGTATGGAAAGGTTGGTGAGCTTGTTGTAGATGTTGCGGACGAAGCGGTCGCCGATCAGGACGATCCGGTCCTTGAACAACCCGAGGTCGAGACCGAGGTTGAAGGTGGAGGACGTCTCCCATTTCAGGGCGGTGTTGGCGAGCGTGGCTGCGCTGTAGCCGGCGGCGGACGCATAGGTGCCGCCCGTGCCGTAGATTTGGGAGGTCGGGTAATAGACCAGGTCGTTGTTCGATCCGCCGAAGCTGTTGAGGGAGGAAAGGTTGCCGTTTTCTCCGTAGGAGATACGCGGCTTCAAAGTACTGACGTACTGGCTGACCTTGCTCTTCTGGAAGAAGTCTTCGTGCTGCATGTTCCAGCCCGCGGATACCCCGGGGAAAACGCCATAGCGGTTGGCCGCGAGCCGCGAGGTGCCGTCGTAGCGGAGGTTCGCGGTCACCAGGTATTTGCCCGCGAAACTGTAGTTCACACGCCCGATGGCGGAGGCCAGGCGGTCCCATTCGCTGAAGTCGGAGGACGGCACGCCCACCGCGGTAGTCGAGGCCGTTAGCCAGGGGATGGCGTCGGTCGCGGCGCCGCTGGCGGAACCGGAGTAGTTGTATTCGCGGAAGTCGTAGAACTCGCCGCCGCCGAGGACGGTCAGGCTGCTTTGGCCGAAGTGCTTGTCGTATTGCAGGAAGGCGTTGTACGAATACTGACGGTCATCCGTAATCGAAAACGAAGCGGGTCGCGTGGTCGTCAGCGTGGTCGACGTATTGTTGGCAAAATTGGCCTTGGTAAAGTTGTTGGTCGTGGCGGGGAGCGTGTACCCGGATACGGAGCCAAGGGCCTTGAGACCGGGGAGGATGTCGTATTCGAGGTTGAGGATACCGGAGTAGCGCTCCTGGAGCGTGTTGCTGATATATATGTTGTTCAGGTAGGCGGGGTTCCCGAGGCTGGTGTTGTTGGCGCCGACCATGGCGGTCCCCGTCGAGTCGTTAAAGAAGCGGATGGTCGGCCCGATCCCGATGACGCGCTGGAGAATGCCGCCCGTGCCGCCGGGGGTCGAGTTGGCGCTGCCGGTCCCCTGGTACGTCGGGGTGCTGTGTACGCTGTAGGCGGACATGTTTACGTTTACCTTGATGCGCTTCCCGATGTTGAGGCTGCCGTTGAAGTTGCCGTTGATCCGGCGGTAGGTCGAGCCGAGCACCATACCCGGGTCGTTGACGGCGCCCAGCCCCAGGCTGAAGGCCCCCGCGTCACTCGCCCCGGAGAAGTTCACGTAGTTCTCCTGCTGGGCGTGCTGCTGGAGCAATAGACCCTCCAGCCGTTTTTGCGAGAGCTCCTGGTAGATGATGGTGTCCATCTGGCCCGGGTTGAACGGGTTGGCCGATGCGGTCTCGTGCCACAGCGGGTTGCCCAGGAGCCCGCGGTTGGCGTTGGTGAGTAACTGTGTCGTATAGATGGAGTTGGGCGCCGCGTCCGCGGGATTGACCGCCCAGCCATAGGTCCCGGTGTTCTGGGTGATGTCGGCGGCGACGTTGGAGGCGTTGTTGTCGGCTTCGTCGGCCTGGTATTTATTGGCAAGCGCGAGCCGGTTTTCGTTGATATAATCGGCGCCATCCATATAGGTGATGGGGTTGCGGCGGATGAAGTTGACCGACATCTTGGTGCTGTAGGACAGGTTCGTGTGACCCTTGCGCCCCTTCTTGGTGGTGAGGAGCACCACGCCGTTGGCCGCCCGGGCTCCATAAATGGCCGCCGCGCCCGCGTCCTTGAGGACGTCGATGGTTTCGATGTCGTCCATGTTGACGCCATACAGGTTCGGGATGATCATGCCGTCCATAACGAACAGCGGCGTGCCGCTCCCGTCATAGTTCGATCCGCCGCGGAAGCTGATGCTCGGGGAGGTGCCGGGGTTGCCGGTGGTTTGCTGGACCCTTAATCCGGTCACCATACCCTGGAGGACGGTACCGACGTTCGTGTTGGGTCTCGATTGGAGGACCTCTTTGTCCAGGGAGGAGACGCTGCCTGTCAGGGTCTGGCGGCTTTGTTTGCCGTAGCCGACGACGACGACCTCTTCCATTTTGGAATCCCTCGTCGTGAGGGGAATCCGCATGTCGCCTTTTTCCGCCTCGATTTCCAGGGTGGTGTAACCGATGTAGCTCACCTCCAGGGTGGGGTGCGCCTTTGTTGTTTTAAGGGTGAACCGGCCGTCGGCGCCCGTAGTGGCGGTGAGCTTCGAGCCTTTGATATGGACGGTGGCGCCATCGAGGGGCTCTCCTTTGTCGTTGGTGACGGTTCCCTGGAGGGTGGTTTGGGCGCTTGCGGTTTGTGCGCTTGCGGCGGTTGCCAGGGTTATCGCCAGCAGTAGCATGAGCCATTTCATAAGCAATCGTTTCGGGTTTTGATGTCTTGTAGTTATGTCCTACATATCAAAGATGGGAGGATTATTTTGCTTGGCAAAATTTTTTTCCTTCTGTTGCTTCGGTCTTACATCCGCCTTGCTTGGTCCTGGGCGCGCCTTGGGGGCCGGGCGGGGCGTGCGATCAGTTTTTCTGCCGCTTTGCGGACGCCCGCAAAACGGCAGAAAAACTGATCGCACGCCCCGCCCTGACAGTTCGCATGCTTCGCCACGAGCGGCGGGGGCCGGCAGGGGAGTAGGCCAGTAGGGCGTTGTGCGGAGGGCCGGTTAGGCGAGTTTGTCGAAGTGGTGTTGGAGGTGGTTGAGCATACCCTGACGGAACTCTTCTTTGGTGCCGTGCTTGAGGAGCTCGACGAGGTCGAGGTGGGAGACCTGGCCCATGCGGGGGACTTTTTCGAGGGCTACGAGGTAGCCAAAGATGGGGAGGAGCATGGTTTGGAAACGCTTGAGGGTGTCGTTTCCGGTCATCTGGTAGATTTTGCCGTGGAAGGCGATCTCGTTGTTGATACGGAAGGTGACGCCGCCGAGGTTTTTCTGGTCCTTGGCGATGGCTTCGAGCTCTTCGACGTCCTTGTCGGTTTTACGGAGATAGAGGAGGTCGGCCAGACCCACTTCGAGGGTGAGACGGAGCTCGAAGATGTCCCGGAGGGTGCGCTGGTCGATGATGAGGGGGTCGAGGACGCGTTCCAGCGGGCCGAGGATGTCGGGGCGGGCGAGCACCATGCCGCGTTTTTTGCGGGTTTCGACCATGCCCAGCATCCGGAGACGGCTGAGGGCTTCGCGGAGGACGTTGCGGCTGACGCCCAGGGCCTCCGCCAGGTCAAGCTCGGTGGGGAGAGCGTCGCCTGGTTTGAACGATTTTTTCTTCAGATATTCCAACAACCGCGTTTCCACGATGTCGGCCATGGTTTGGTGGGGTATGCGACCGAGGTCGGCATCCAGGTTATTGTCCATAGTACCGGTGGGCAAGTTTATGCCCAAATGTAGGACAAAAGGATCAAACCGCCGCGCGGGGGTTTTCGCGCGGGGCGATTTCGCGCGGGGGACGTTTCGCGCGGTTATGCGGTCGGTTTGAATTTATAGAGGTAGGGCGCCTTGTGCGCGCCGCCGCCGAACTTCTTGTCGAGGCGATCGAGTATCTCCAGGCCCAGCATCTTCCGCTGGAAATTGGCGCGGAGGAGGGGCCTTCCGAGGATGGCCTCGTAGAGGCGCTGGAGCTCGTTCATGGTGAAGGTTTCGGGGAGGAGGTTGGAACCGACGAGCTTGTGGTCCAGGTGCATCCGGAGGGTCTCCCGGGCTTTGCGGACGATCTCCCGGTGGTCGAATACCAGGTCGGGGAGCTCGCCGATGGGGCACCAAACGCATTCGGTGTCGAAAAAACCGGGTTGGGGACGGGCCAGGTTAAAGTTCACGAGGGCGTAGTACGCGATCGAAACAAACCGCTCCCGGAGCCAGTTTCCCGGCGGCAGGTCTTCGCCCAGGGCGCTGTAGAGGCCTTCGGCCCGGTCGTTGCCGGTGCGGTCGCGGTCCCCAAAGGCCCCGCACTGTTCGAGAAATACTTCCCCCAGGCCGGTCCTTTCGGCGAGGATGCGGTGGGCGGCGTCCTCGAGGCTTTCTTCTTTGTGGACATATCCGCCCGGCAGGGCATAGAGGGGCAGGTCCTTCATGCGAAGGAGCAATACCTTTAGTTTATCCTCGTGGAAGCTGAAAATCACGGAGTCGACCGACAGGTGGCGCAGGTACTGCCGGGCGCCGTCATGGACGAGGTCGGCCAGGTCGGGCCGGTGGTCGGTTTCGTTCATATGCGCAAGTATAACCATAGTAGTGTCGATTGGACACACGTACATACGGAAGCGGGGAGGCCTGCGTTGCCTCACGGGGAAAAAATATGCCCCAGGGGGGTGAGGCCCCGCAACGGGCGGGGCGGCGGCGGGCGCCAGCGGACGGGACGAAGGCGGGCGGCGGCGGTGCGGCCGCTAGAAAATCTTGAGCTGGAAAGCCTTGGGCCAGTGCTTGCCGGTGACGATGAGGGTTTGGGTCTGGGGGGACCAGGCGAGACCGTTGAGGACGTCTTCGCCGGGTTCCTGGGGATGGAAGGGCTGGCCGGTTTGGGCGAAAAGGTCGCCCAGGTCGGCGCGGCCGGTGACCTTGCCGCTGGCCGGGTCGATCCGGTAGAGGGTGTTGGTGTGCCAGCGGTTGGCGTACAGCTGGCCGTTGACGTATTCGAGCTCGTTGATGTTGTCGACGGGGCCGTGCTCGTCGGTGACCTGGACGCGGTTGGTCTCCTTGAAAGTGGCGGGATCGATAAAGTAGATGTACGAACTGCCGTCGTCGGCGATCAGGTGCGTGCCGTCGTTGGTCATGCCCCACCCTTCGTGTTCCCAGGTCATGTCTTTTTCGGGCTTCAGGTCGGGGAAATGATAGACAAAAACCTTGTGCTCCCGGTAGGTCAGCTGGTAGAGACGGTCACCCAGGACCGTTATGCCCTCCCCGAAGAAGTCGGAGCCCAGTTTCTTTTGGGTCAGCAGCTTCCCATCCGATAGCCGGTACGCGGACAGGGAGGACTCCCCATAGTTACCTTCGCTTTCGTATAAGGTCGAGTCGTGGATTTCGAGGCCTTCGGTAAAGGAGCTGGCGTCGTGCGGCAGGACGTTGATCACCTGGTAGGCGATAGCCGGGACCGTGGGTGTGGACGCGGGCTGGGGCTCTTCGGCTTCTTTGTGGTTGTTACAGGCAGCCATTGCCAGGAGGGTTAAAACGAGGGCCGAGGGAATACGGGGCATTTTTAGCCCAAAGATATGCGGCGGATTGCTAAAATATGCGTAAACTGTGCGGGTAAATATCCGCCTCGCCCGTGAAATACATGATGCTAACTATCGTTCTTGGGCTCTGTCTCGTTTCCTGTTCGAATAGTACAGGCAGCGATGTTTCAGTAGGGTCGAACAGCTATGATCCCGCCAGGCCACCGCTGGTGCGGAACCAGTTCCCTTATGTCCAGAGCGCCTATTGCAGCCCCATCGGCCATTCCGGCCACAGCGTCGTGATCTGGGTCTTTGACTCCACCGGCGCTCCCCTACCCCAGTTTACCATAAAGTCGCTCAGGCAACCCTACCGGATCCTTGCGAACACCGCGTTCTTTACAACGGATCAGAACGGATTTGCGAAAGTTTCCTATAAGGGGTGCGACAGCCTGGAGCTGGCGAACCTGTCGTTTTTGCTAAAGCATCCCTGCCGGTTCTCGACGGCGAATATGCCGGATACGATCGTCATCAACCTGACGCTTTCCCAGGAGAAGTTTATACAGTCGGCGATGTGAGCTGGTTGTTTTGCTCCTCCATGCTCCGCGATATCCCAAGCTCTAAGCCTCGAAGTTCGGCGAGGCCGCGTAAGCGGCCGATGGCGGAGTAACCGGGGTATGTCTTTTTCGTAAGGTCGTCGAGCATCTGGTGGCCGTGGTCGGGGCGCATGGGGATGGAGACGTTACGGCGGCGCTGGAGGGTGACGATTTCGCGGACGACGGCGTACATGTCGACGTTGCCGGTAAGATGGTCGGCTTCGAAGAAGTTGCCGGGGGCGTCGCGCTGGGTGCTGCGGAGGTGGATGAAGTGGATCGAGTCGCCGAGGCGGCGGACCATGCCGGGGAGGTCGTTGTCGGGGCGGACGCCGTAGGAGCCGGTGCAAAAACACAGGCCGTTGGCGGGGGAAGGCGCGGCGTCGAGGAGCTCGCGGGCGTCGGCTTCGGTAGAGACGATGCGGGGCAGGCCCAGGATCGGGAAGGGTGGGTCGTCGGGGTGGATGGCCATTTGGAGACCCAGCTCTTCGGCGACGGGCACGACGGCCTTCAGGAAGTGGAAGAGGTGACTTTTGAGCCTGGCCGCGTCGATGAGCGAGTAGGTCTTGAGGGCGGCGAGGATCTGTTCTTCGGTAAAGCGTTCTTCGCTGCCGGGGAGACCGAGCAGGGCGTTCCGGTAAAGGGTTTCCTTTTCGGCCCCGGTCATGGTGGCGAAGCGGGCCTCGGCCTGTGCGATCTCTTCGGCGGTATAGTCCTCGTCGGCGCCGGGGCGGCGGAGCAGGAAGAGGTCGAAGGCGACAAAGGCGGACTTTTCAAAACGCAGGGCCTTGCTGCCGTCGGCGACGACGTAGTTGATGTCGGTGCGCATCCAGTCGAGGATGGGCATGAAGTTATAGGTGACGACCTTGAGGCCGCAGGCGGCGATGTTGCGGAGGCTTTCCTTGTAGTTTTCGATGTAGAGGCGGTAGAGGCCGCTTTGTTTTTTTATGTCCTCGTGCACGGGGAGGCTCTCGATGACGGTCCAGGTGAGACCGGCGGCTTCGACGGCGTCCTTGCGTTTGCGGATCTCGTCGACGCTCCATACCTCGCCGACGGGGATGTGGTGGAGGGCGGTTACGACACCGGTGCAGCCGGCCTGGCGGATGTCGGAGAGGGATACGGGGTCGTTCGGGCCGAACCAGCGCATTGTTTGTTCCATGAGTTTCATATCGTCAAAAATAAGGGACCTATTCCACATGGATGGTTTTTGACACCGTGGGGTCCGCGCCAAGCGCCTGGCTGCGGGCGTCGGGGAGCGACCCGCCGACGGCGATGGTGATGTCATCGGTGGGTTGGACCTGACGGCCTTCGCTGTTCACCAGCGAGAGGTCGGTGGGGGTCAGGGTGAAACGGACGCGGCGGCTTTCGCCGGGGGCGAGGTTGATGCGGTGGAAACCTTTGAGGGCGTAGCGGGGGGCGTCCATGCCGGCGCCCGTGTGCGTCACGTAGAGCTCGGCGACCTCGTCGCTGCGCCGGTGGCCGGTATTCGTGACCGTTACCGCGACCTGGAGGGGCTGGCCTTTGTGGAGGGTGGTGGGCAACGACAGGTCGTGGAACGAAAATGTCGTATAGCTGAGACCGAAACCGAACGGGTACATCGGGTCCGCGTCCATGTAGCGGTAGGTGCGGCCCTTCATCGAATAATCGGTATAGGCGGGAAGCTGATCGAAGGATTTCGGGAAAGAAACCGGCAGTTTTCCGGAGGGGGAAACCTTTCCGAATATCACATCGGCGACCGCGTTCCCGCCTTCTTCGCCGGGGTACCAGACGAGCAGCACGGCGTCGGCGATGTCCTGGACCTCGGCGAGGTTCATGGGGCTGCCGCCGGTGATGACGGCGATGACGGGGTGCTTGTTCCCGTTCTTGCACTTGCGGAGGAAGTCGATCTGGGCCTGGGGGATGTTGTAGTCGAGGCGGTCGCCCTTGGAGGGGGAGGCCAGCGATTCACCCTCTTCGCCTTCGAGGAGGCCGGAGATGCCGAGGACGATGATGGAGGCGTCGGAGCTATGGACGTCGCCGGTGACCCAGTCGATGGGGTTGATGTTGGGACGGTCCAGCAGGACGCCCTGGGCGTATTGCATCTGGCTGCCGGGGCGGATGTGGCCCGCGAGGCCTTCCAGGATGGTCACGAGGCCCGGGTTGACGCCGTAGTAGTTCCCCATCAGGACGTTGGTGGCGGCGGCGTTGGGACCGGCGCAGTAGTAAGTGCTGAGGTTGTCTTTTAACGGCAGCGCGCCGTTGTTCTTGAGCAAAACGATAGACTTCTCGGCCATGGCCCGCGCCAGGGCCCGGTGGGCGGGGCTGTTGACGACGCTGACGGGGATGCGGTCGTAGGGGTTGCGGCCGGCGGGGTCGAACAGACCGAGCTTGAACCGGGTGGTGAGCAGGATCGCCAGGGAGCTGTCGATCTCGTGCTCGGTGACCAGGCCTTGCCTGACGGCGTCGACGAGGGCCAGGTAGGTGTCGCCGCAGTTGAGGTTGACGCCGCGCTTGAGGGCCAGCGCGGCGGCGTGGGCGCGGTCGGCTTCGAGCTTGTGGCCGCGGTAGATGTCCTCGAGCGCGTCGCAGTCGGTGACGATGTGCCCCTTAAAGCCCCATTGGCCGCGGAGGACGTCCTGGAGCAGGAAGGTGTTGCCGCAGCAGGCTTCGTCGTTGGTGCGGTTATAGGCGCACATTACGGCTTCGACGTGGGCGTCCTTTACCAACGCCTGGAAAGCGGGGAGGTACGTGTCCCACAGGTCGTGCGGGGACGCCTCGGCGTTGAAGGTGTGGCGAAGCGCCTCGGGGCCGCTGTGGACGGCGTAGTGTTTGGCGCAGGCCGCGACCTTGAGGTAGTGCGGGTCGTTCCCCTGGAGACCGGTGACCAGGGCCGTAGCCATGTGGGCGGTGAGGAAGGGGTCCTCGCCATAGGTCTCCTGTCCCCTGCCCCATCGCGGGTCGCGGAAGATGTTTATGTTAGGCGTCCAGAAGGTGAGGCCGCCAAAACGCTGATGGTAGTCCTCCTTAATGGCGGCGTTGAACATGGCGCGCGCCTCGTCGGAGACGGCGTTGCCGACCTGGTGGAGCAGGCTGTCGTCAAAGGTCGCGGCCATACCGATGGGCTCGGGGAAGATGGTGGCGGTACCGGAACGGGCGACGCCGTGGAGGGCCTCGCTCCACCAGTCATAGGCGGGGATGTGTAAACGCGGGACGGCTGGGGCGCTGCTGATCATCTCGGAGACCTTTTCTTCCAGAGTCATATGGCTGATGAGGTCCCAGACGCGTGTCTGCGTGGGAAGGGAGGGGTCGAGATAGCGCTGCGCGGCGGCGGGGGCGGTACCTGCAAGCAGGGAAAGGACCGCCCATGCGGCGGTCCGTACAATTCCGTTCATCGTTGATATGGGTTGAATTTGACGGTGAGCAAGATAAGTTATTGTAAGTTTACATCCAAGACACGTGACCATGCCGATGGATCCTGAAAAAGAAATTACTATTTATGACCTCGCGCGGGAGTTGAACATATCGGTCGCCACGATCAGCCGGGCGCTCAAGGACGATCCCGTCGTGAGCAAAAAGACGAAGAAAAAGATCACCGACCTGGCCGAGCAGCTGGGCTACCGGTCGAACCATTTTGCCCGCAACCTCCGCAGCCAGCGCACACATATGATCGGGGTGATCATCCCCCGCGTCAACAGCTATTTTATGTCCACGGTCATCGCGGGTATCGAAAAGGTCACCAGCGAAGCCGGCTACAACCTGATCATCAGCCAGTCCTCCGAGTCCGTCGACCGGGAAAAGGAGGCGGTCAAAACCATGTTCAACAACCGGGTCGACGGGCTCCTGGTGTCCCTGGCGTACGATACGACCGACGCCACACACTTCGACATTTTCGACCGCAAACGGATACCCTTCCTGTTCTTTGACCGGGTCATCGACGACAACCGCTGGACGAGCATCCTGATCGACAACCACAAAGCCGGTTACGAGGCCACCGCCCACCTGATCGCCCAGGGTTGCCGGCGTATCGTCCACCTGACCGCCGCGTCCACCCAAAAGGTCTACCGCGACCGGCTGGCGGGTTACCGGCAGGCGCTCGAGGAGCACGACATCCCTTTTCGCAAGGAATACGTCATCCAAAACAACCTCACGCCGGAAGCCGGCGTCGAGGCCGCGGGCCGGATATTGGCCATGAAACCGCGTCCGGATGGCGTTTTTGTCGCCAACGACAACTCCGCCGTGCATTGCCTGCTGACCCTCAAACAGGCGGGGGTGCGCATCCCGGAGGACGTCGCCTTCGTGGGGTTCAACAACGACCCCGTTTCCATGGTGGTGGAACCCAACCTGAGCACGATCAACTACCCCGGGTATGAAATGGGCGTGATCGCGGCGCGGAACCTGATCCAGCACCTGGGCGGGCTTTCTTCCATAGAAGCCACCAATACCATTCTCCTGCGGTCGGAACTGATCGTGCGCGCGTCCTCTTTGAAGCATCGTTAAGAAGTAAACACTTTGGGCGGCCATAACAACCGATGCCAGTGACCACCGGCCCCTCTAAAATAGATAAAAAAATGTAACCGATTACATTTTTCCTTGTACTTTAGTGGAATGGATCAGGACAAAGACGTTACCATATACGACCTGGCCAAGGCCCTGAATATCTCCGTAGCGACGATAAGCCGTGCATTGAAGGATGATCCGGTGGTCAGCAAAAAAACCAAAAAACGGATCATCGACCTGGCCGAGGAGCTGGGCTACCGGTCCAACCACTTCGCCCGCAACCTCCGCAACCGCAGGACCCATATGATCGGGGTGATTATTCCCCGGGTGAACAGCTACTTTATGTCGACGGTGATCGCGGGGATTGAAAAAGTGACCAACGAAGCGGGGTATAATCTCATTATCAGTCAATCCTCGGAATCGGCGGCGCGCGAAGCCCAAAGCGTCCGGGCGATGTTTAACAACCGGGTGGACGGGCTGCTGGTATCCCTCGCTTACGACACCACCGATACCACGCACTTCGACATTTTCCAGCGCAAACGCATCCCCTTTCTTTTTTTCGACCGCGTGGCGGACGACAACCACTGGACAAACGTCCTGATCGATAACCGCAAAGCGGGGTACGAGGCCACGGCGCACCTCGTGGCGCAGGGTTGCCGGAGGATCGTGCATGTGACGGCGGACTCCGGAAGCAATGTGTATAAGGACCGCATACGCGGGTATCGCGAGGCGTTGCTGGATCATGCGTTGCCCTTCCGGGAGGAGGATGTGATCCGGAATTCGCTCAGCCAGGACGCGGGCTCGGAGGCGGCCTCCGCCGTTCTGCGGATGCGTCCCCTGCCGGACGGGGTCTTTGTCGCCAACGACAACGCGGCCGTCGGGTGTTTGCTGGCGCTGAAACGGAGCGGCGTCCGCGTGCCGGAGGACATCGCGATCGTGGGGTTCAACAACGACCCCGTGTCCACCGTGGTGGAGCCCAACCTGACCACCATCAACTATCCCGGGTATGAGATGGGGATGGTAGCGGCGCGGAACCTGGTGCATCACCTGGCGGGGCAGTCGAGTATCGATGCCACGAATACGATCCTGCTGAAGGCCGATTTGATCGTGCGGGGGTCGTCGTTACGGATGACCGCGGCGCGCTAAGCCGCCACAAAAAAAGGCGGCAGCCGAAGCCACCGCCCTATGTTTGATTTTTCCAACTGTTTTACTGTCCCACGTATCCAGGATTCTGATACGCGTTCTTTACGTCGGTGCTGACCTGCATGGCGTCCAGCTGCCCCTGCGGGATGGGACGCAGCCACAGGTAGGGCTGGATCGTACGGGTGATCGTCAGCGGGGTGTGGGCCCCGTAGGTTTTATCGCAAATCCGGTAGGTAGTCGACAAATTGGCCCATTGCTGGGTCCGGATCAGGTCATACCAGCGGTAGCCCTCGCCGTAGTATTCGCGGGACCGTTCCGCCAGGATGTAGTTGATGTCGATGGTAGCGGGGGTCGCGGCGATCATGGCGGCGCTGTTGTCAACCACCCACGTCGTGTTGTGGGCGTTGTTGAAGCGCCATTTGCCCGCCCGCGCGCGGAGAACGTTGACCAATCCATACGCGGTGCCGTCATTGGCGTAGGTACCGGTTACGGCCGACGTGGACGCCCCTTCCACCGCGGCCTCGGCGGCGATCAGGAAGGCTTCCGAGAATTTGGTGATGTTAAAGGGACGGGTGCTGGCGGCGTTCGGGTTGCCGAGTCCACCGTTGTTGTCGGTACGGTATACGCCCAGTTTCCAAAGTCCCGGGTAGACGATCCGGCTGATGCCCTCGGGGTCGATGACAAAGTCGGCCCTGCCGGGGAGCACGCCCGCGCCGATGCTGCTTTTGTAGACCGAATTGGAGTAGTCGATAGCCGAAGGCCCACCGGGCGGCTCATCGGTCAGGAAGCTCAGGATGGAGTCGCCCGGGTTCACGGTCAGGAAGTTGGCGTTGTACAGCGAACCGGTGATGCCGGCCAGGTTCCAGTCCCCCCGGTACACCGTCGCGAACGTTCCGTCATAGCGGGAGTCGTTGGTCTTGTCGGCAAAGGTCTTTTCGATCGCGTCGATCGTCGGACACATGCGGATATACGGACGGCCTCCCCACTGCTGCGAGGTACGCTGCACGGAGTTCACATTGGTCCATGACCCGTTCGTCCTGCTGCTGGTCATGACCGGGTAGTTCCAGGTCATCATCCAGACCGAGAAGTTATCGGGCGCGCCGCCGTTGCTGTAGGTCAGGCTGGCCGCGTTGTATTGCTGGCTGTTCTGGGTGCGGTCGGCATACAGCATGATCTCGTTGTTCCGGTCGTTCGACCCCACGTTGACGTCGTAATACGTGGGCTGCAGCCCGTACGGGCCCGGGTTTTCGATGACCGTCGCCGCCAGGTTATACGCCTGCTGGAAGTAATACGAAGCGCTCTGTCCGTTGGGGTCGGTCCGGCCCACCTGCGGATAAGTGGGTATGTTGCCCGGGTTCGAGAGCCACCAGGCATAGGTCAGGTAAGCCTTTGCGAGGTACAGCTGGGCCACCGGCCTGGTGACGGTCCCGGTCAACCGCGCGGTCATCGGCAGGTGCCGGATGGCCGCCTGGAGGTCGGGAAAGATACACTTGGTATACACGTCCGGCACTGTGTTGCGCGTGGAGGACGCCACGGGATTGGTGTTGAACTGGAGTACACCCGCGCCGAGGTCCAGGGGTACGCCGCCAAAGGTCTGCACCAGCAGGAAATAATCGAACGCCCGGAAAAAATTCGCCTCGGTGGTCACCGAGCTGTCGACGCCCGCCTGGGTGCCGTACTGGATGACGCCGCTCGCCGTGTTGATGTTGGTGAAGCACGTATTCCAAATCACGTCCGAACGGCTGGAGTTGGCATCGATCACGCCCTGGCCCGTCATGTCCATGACCAGGAAGTTCGCATCGGCGCTCTGGCCGTAGGTGGCCTCGTCCGTACCGGTCTCGCAGGTGTTGTAGTAATAGCCCTGGCCATAGATATACCGCAGGTGGTCGTACATTTCGGTAAGACCGCCCACCACCCCGGCCTGGGTGGCGAAAAAGGACGGCGTAAAGGTAGTACGGGGCGTCTCCTGCAGGATCTTAGAGCAGCCGCTCAGGAACAGGGCGCCGGTCAATGTTATATAGATTCGTTTCATCACTGTCGGTTTTAGAATGTCAGATTGAGACCCAGTATATAATTACGCGTCGACGGCGTGTTGTACCCCTGGATCAGCGTGCGGGTGGGATAGGGCAGACTGGTTGTAACCGCCTGAAACTGGTTGCCCGGCGAGTTGGTTTCGGGGTCGAGCTTGGTTTCCTTGTGATAGGGGGAGAACATCACCAGCGGGTTCTGCGCCGTAAAATAGACCCTCAGCTGGGGGATACCCAGCTTCCTGAACCACGGCTGCCGGTCAAGGCTATAACCCAGTGTCGCGGTGCTCAGTTTCATATATCCGCCCTTGAAATAGGCCAGCGTGGAACCGTATTGGGGGTTGTCGCCGCTCTTGAAGCCGGCGGGGTTGGGATACTTGGCACCGGTATTGGTGGGCGTCCAGTAGTCAACATTGATATTGTTCCTGCGTCCGCTCATGAGGTTGAGGTAGCTGGACGGTCCATACAGGGAAGAGATCAGGATACCGCCACCCTGGAAGATGCCTACCGCCGTCAGGTCGAAACCTTTGTACCGAAGGGTGGTGTTGAAGCCGCCCGTGAAGTTGGGATCGACCTGCATGATCTGCCGGTCGTCGGCGTCGACGGCCCGGTTGGGGGTGCCATCGGATTTGTATCCGCCGGTGTACTGCACCTTGATATCCCCCACCTTGCTGCCGGGCTGGAGGGTCCCCTCGTAACCGGACGTGCTGTCCTGGGCGGTACGCCATAACCCGATCTTTTTGTAGTCGTAGACCACGTTGACCGGGTGCCCCACGAACCACGAGTCGCCCACATCGTTCTGTACGCCGGAGGCCAGGTGCGTGATCTTGTTGCGGTTGACGGCGACGTTGACCCCGACTTCCCACGTCAGGCCGCTCCTGGTCTGGAGGACGATGCCGTCCAACGCCAGCTCCACGCCCTTGTTCTGGGTATTGCCAACGTTGGCGGTGTAGCTCGTAACACCCGACGTCGGCGGCAATCCAACGCTCTGCAGCAGGCCGTTGGTCTTGGTGATGTAGTATTCGACCGTACCCGTCAGGCGGTTTTTCAGCAGGGAGAAGTCCACGCCGTAGTTCTGGGTCTTCGAAAATTCCCACGTCAGCAGCGGGTCGGGGAGCTGCGAAACATAATACCCGGTGGCGTAGTTGCTGGGCCCGAAGTTATACGGGTTGGTGCTCAGCAAGCCGAGCGTGGAATAGGGGGCGACGGACTGGTTGGAGGTCTGGCCATAGCCCACCCGGAGCTTCAGGGCATTGATGACGGTGACGCCGCGCATGAACGACTCGTTGCCGAGGTTCCAGCCCGCGGAGACGGCCGGATAGGTATGCCACTGGTGTCCGGGGGCCAGTACCGAGGCGCCATCCGACCGGACGGTACCGGAGATCATGTACCGGTTGTCGTAGGCGTACATGATGCGACCCATTCCGGACAACAGCCCCCGCTCGGTGTAGGACTGATTGGCCGGCAATACGTCGATTTCCTGGCTGGCGGCCCCGATGTTGTAGTATTGGAAGGCATCCGAAGGGATGCCGATGCCCCCGATAGACGTACCGTGGGCCTGGGTCTGTTCCGACGAATACAAGGCCAGCACGTTCAACTGGCTCTTTCCGAACGAGCGGTCGTAGGTCAGCAGGTTTTCAACGGTCCAGTCGGTGCCCGTCGTATAGTTCGTGGACGCGGTGGAAGGCGCGGTCGGGTTGGTGCTGTTGACGCCTTGCGCCGTATAGCTGCCACCGTTAGCGATATTGATGTTGAAACCGGCGTTGACGCGGTAAGCCAATCCATCCACCCCGGGGATCCTGACCTCTGCGTAGGCTGAGTTGTAGGAGGCGAAGGCTTTTGTCTGGCTCATGTAATTATTCCTGAGGCTGTCCAGCACGTGCCGGGTCTGGACCCACATCTGGTCCAGGGGCATCGCGATGAAGTATTTCGTGTTCCCGCTGGAATCGTATGGGCTGGCGAGCGGCGAAGCGGACAGGTTATTGTAGAGGCTTACCTGACTCCCTTGCGTAACATTATAGTTGTTGTTGGTGGTAAAGCCGACGTGGATGTATTTCCCGAGGTGCTGGTCGACCGAGCCGTGAAAGGCCAGGCGCTGGTAGTTCGACGTGGGTATCACCGCCTGATCCCGGTAATAGGAAGCGCCGAAATTATAGCTGCCCCTCTTGCCGCCCGACGAGACGCTGACGTCTTCGTTGGTGACATTCCCCGTCTGGTACAGCAATTTCTGCCAGTCGGTATTGGTGCCTAATTTTTCGTCGGTGCCCAGGCCGATGGAGCCGTTCTGCTGGTTGGGTACGACGACCCCTTTGGCGGCCGTGCGAAGGGCGGTGAACTGGGCGCCGTTCATCATCGGAAAAGCGATGGCCTTTTGCCAGCCATAGTAGCCATTGATCGCCACACGGGGTTCCTGGTTGCCCGCACCGCGGTTGGTCGTGATCAATATGACGCCGTTGGAGCCCCGCGAGCCATAGATCGCCGTCGCGGAGGCGTCCTTGAGGACGTCGATGCTCTTGACGTCGTTCATGTCGATGTCGGTGAGCTGCCCCGGAAACGGGATCCCATCCAACACAACCAATGGGTCGTTGCTGGCCGTCAGGGACCGCACGCCGCGGATGCGGATCTGCGTTGCCGCCCCGGGCTGGGAGGACGTCTGCTGGATGGCGACGCCGGGCAACCGCCCCTGCAGCGCATTGGAAACGTCGACGGTCGGAACCGCGCGCAGGTTATCGCCATTGATCGAAGCAACCGACCCGGTGACGGCCTCCTTCCGCTGGACGCCATACCCGATCACGACCACGTCGTTGAGGCTCGCATTGACCTGGTGGAGGGATATGGTTACGAGGGCCTGTCCGGAATAAACGACCCTTTCCGTCCGGTAGCCAACGCTGGAAACCTCCAGGGTCTGTCCTTTTGCCGCCCGGAGGGTAAAGCTGCCCGACTTATCGGTAGTGGTGCCGTTCCGGCTGCCGACGACGGAAACGGAGACGCCGCTGACGGGGCTCCCGGTCGAATCGGTCACCTGACCATGCACGGGGCCGCTACCGCTGCTGCTGCTTTGCGCCAGTAGCAGGGAAGATGAAAACAGGCCAGCTGCCACCACCATTATGAGTGAAATAATTTTCTTTGGCAAAGTCAATTTTCGCATAGAAAGTTTAGTTTATTGATATGTCGTGGGAATAGGGTTAATCTTGGGACGGGGCGTTTTTGAGTGGAGGGGAAAGCATACCGGTGAGCACCGGCTGTGTCGCCCGAAGAGACAGAATCCTGTCCTGGCGTAGTTTTGGCAGCATAGAACAATCGTTTTTTTTAAGAATGGCAAGTATGCAGAATCCCTATTGCAAGGCTAAAATAGTGAAATTTCCGAAAAATGTAACCGTTTACATTTTTTTGGGACAAAAAAGCTATTTTTATGCAGTATAAAGCCACGTAAACGATTGTTATGGGTGATACAATAGCTGTAGTTACCGGGGGAGGCTCCGGGATTGGTTTCGCGATCGCTTCGAGTTTTACATCGGCGGGGATCAGGACGATTATCATAGGGCGGAATTCCTCGCGTTTATCATCCGCTGCCGCCGAGCTTGGCCCATTGTGCGTGCCGGTGGTCTATGACCTGAACTGCCTGTCCGGCCTTCCCGCGTTTGTCGCCGGTCTGGGCCGGATCGACATCCTGGTCAACAATGCCGGCATTAATATGAAGAAGGCGTTCACCGAAGTGACGGACGCCGAATTCCAAAGCGTGCTCCTTACGAACGTAACGTCGATATTTGCGCTCTCGCGGGAGGTGGCTTTGGGTATGTTGTCGTCTGGCGGCGGGTGTATCCTTAATATCAGCTCCATGGCGTCACAATACGGGATACCCAAGGTCATAGCGTATACGGCCTCCAAAGCGGCCATCGAAGGGATGACGCGCGCGATGGCGGTGGAGCTGTCACCCTCGGGGATACGGGTCAATTGCATCGCGCCGGGTTTTATCGCCACGGATATGTCGTCCCGCGCGATGGACGATGACCCGGAGCGGAAGCATAAGGCGCTGTCGCGGACGCCGCTCGGGGTGTTTGGGGCGCCTGCCGATGTGGGGGAGGCGGCGCTGTTCTTATGCTCTTCCGCAGCGAAGTATATCACCGGTGTGGTGCTGCCGGTGGATGGGGGGAATTCCGTGGGATTCTAAAGGTTTTGCGTGCCGTGGCCCTTGCGGGTCGCATTTGGATAACCCTTAAACTTGCCATATGCAACGCATTTTGTTGCTTTTTTGCGGTCTCTCGGCTGTGTTGGCGCGGGGCCAGGCCCCGGCGGCGGCCACGGGGGCGTTCCCTATCGGGCACGACCTCATTTCTTTTCAACCGGGCGGTTTTCCGCTGGCGGGTACGGCGGTCCTGACCGATACGGGGGATGAATGGCTCGTGCGGCAGGCGGGGCGATGGCTGGCGGGGGATGTGGGGAAGGTCACGGGGCGACAGGCGGTGACGTCGAGCGGCGGCTTGCCGGCCGGCCGGCGGCTGGTCATCATCGGGACCGCCGAAAAGTCGCGGTGGATGCGGCGGCTGGTGCCTGCTGATGTGGCGGCCCTCCGCGGCAAATGGGACGAATTTATCATACGCGTCGTGCGGCGGCCGTTCCCGGGAGTCGATTCGGCGCTCGTGATTTGCGGGAGCAACAAGCGGGGCGCCGCTTACGGGGCGCTGGAGCTGTCGCGGCAGATGGGGGTGTCGCCGTGGTATTGGTGGGCGGACGTGCCGGTAGCCACGCATCCGGCGGTTTTTGTGTCTGGTCTGCCGTATGTGTCCGGTCAGCCCGGCGTCAAGTACCGCGGGATCTTTATCAACGACGAGGCGCCCGCCTTTTCCGGGTGGACACGCGCGACCTTCGGTGGTGTGAACCACCAGGTATATGAAAAGATGTTCGAGCTGCTGCTCCGGTTAAAGGGCAACTTCCTCTGGCCCGCGATGTGGGGTAACGCCTTTAACGACGACGATACGCTCAACCCCGTCCTGGCCGACCGGTACGGGATCGTCATGAGCACCTCCCACCATGAGCCCATGCTCCGCGCCCAGCAGGAATGGAAACGATACGGCTCGGGGCCCTGGGACTATGCCGCGAATGGGCCGGTTTTAGATGCTTTCTGGCGCAAGGGTATCCAAAACATGAAGGACCACGAGAGCGTGGTCACGATCGGGATGCGGGGCGACGGGGACAAACCCATGTCGGCCGGCGCGGATACCGCTTTGCTCGACCGGATCGTGGCCGACCAGCGGCGGATCATCCACGAGGTCACGGGCAAGAACCCCGCGGACGTGCCCCAGGTGTGGGCGCTGTACAAAGAAGTCCAGGACTATTACGATATGGGGATGCGGGTGCCCGACGACGTGACGCTCCTGCTGTGCGACGACAACTGGGGTAACATCCGGCGGTTGCCGCCGGTGGGGTCGCCGAACCGCCGCGGTGGCTACGGCATTTACTATCACTTCGACTACGTGGGCGGCCCGCGGAATTACAAATGGCTCAACACAAATGCCATACCGCGGGTTTGGGAGCAAATGCGGCTCGCTTATGCGCACGATGTCCGCCAGCTTTGGGTGGTGAACGTGGGTGACCTCAAACCAATGGAGCTCCCGATCAGCTTCTGGCTGGACTATGCGTGGGATCCGGTCCATTGGGACGCGGCGTCTGTTTCGGCCTATGCGCAACGCTGGGCCTCGGAGCAGTTCGGGCCGGAGCACGCCGTGGCGATCGGTCACCTGTTGTCCACGTACGCCTTCTTTAATAGCCGGCGTAAACCGGAGCTACTGGCGCCGGATACCTATAGCCTTTCCGACTACCGGGAATCCGAGCGCGTGACGGCCGCGTACGACCTGTTGCGCTCCCAGGCGGAGGCGGTGTACGCGACGTTGCCGTCGTCGCAGCGCGATGCTTTTTTTGAGCTGGTGCTTTTCCCGATACAGGCGTGCGCCAATCTCGGGGACCTTTATGCGAGCGCGGCGCGGAACCATTTGTATACGGCACAGGGGCGGGCTTCGGCAAACGCGATGGCGGATAGCGTTGCCGTCCAGTTTGCCCGCGACTCGTTGCTGTCCTGGCAGTACAATCACGTGGTGGCTTCCGGTAAGTGGGCGCACATGGCGGATCAGACACATATAGGGTATACGTTCTGGCAGGAGCCGCGACGGAACTTTATGCCGCGCGTGGCGACGCTATCCTTGCCGGATGCGTCTGATATGGGGGTTGCTGTCGAAGGGAGCTTGGACTGGTGGGGAGCGGGGTTGCCAGTGCCCCTGGCGGATTCGATGGGGGGAGCGCCGGTATTTCGGGTTGCTGCGCGCCCGGGAGATCCCAACGGATTCGAAGGCGCGCATGCGCTCGCTTTTGGCGCGCCGGTGGGGCCCTCCCCGGAGCCGGCACGTTTGCCTGCGTTCAACGTTTATTTGCCACAGCGGCATTATATCGATCTTTTTTGCCGGGGCAAAGCGCCATTCGACTTTACGGCGACGACGAGCGCGCCGTGGATAAAGGTGTCGCTTTTGCGCGGGCAGGTTGCTTCCGGGTTGCGGTTATGGGTTACCGTGAGTGAGCCGCCCGCGGGGTTGTCCACCGGCACGGTAACGATCACCGGGCCCTCGACGGTCACTGTCAGCGTTTCCGTCCAGGGGCGCGTTTCCGGGTCGGTACCTTCATCCGGATTTGTAGAAAACGACGGCTATGTGGCCATGGGCGCCTCCCACTATTCGGCGGCGGTTGGTTCCTGGACAACGGTACCGCAGATCGGTAAAACGGGGAGCGGCGTGTTGGCCTCGTCGGCGACGGGTCACCTGGACTATGATTTCTACCTGTTCAACGGCAGCGACGCGTCGATGCAGTTCTGGTGCTCCCCTACCCTTAGCTATTATGGCAACGGCGGGCGGCGGTTTGCCGTCTCGGTGGACGCCGGCGCGCCGGATACGTTGTCGTTGCCGGCGGAGCAGGACGGACCCGTTTGGAACAAGATGGTCGCGGATAATATTTCGATCGTGTCATCCCGGCTTCGCATATCGGCGGGGGCGCATACGCTGCGTTTCTTCACGGTCGACCCGGGTGTCGTACTGCAGAAGATCGTTTTTGACCTGGGTGGCGCACGACGCTCTTACCTGGGACCGCCCGAGACGCCGATGCAACCGGGGCTCAAGGATTATTTCCGGGACGATTTCCCGGTGGGGGCGGCGGTTACGCCCCGCGACCTCGGGCCGTTTGTGGTTCAGCAGTTCAATAGCCTGACGCCGGAGAATGCGATGAAGATGGCCCCCATCCATCCCTATAGGGACGTTTATAATTTTGTGGGCGGCGATACCATCGTCGCGTTTGCCCAGGCACATGGGTTGAAGGTGCGGGGACACAATTTGTGCTGGCACGAGCAGGTGCCCCGGTGGCTGTTCACGGATAGCGCGACGGGTGGCACCGTCTCCAAAGAGGTCCTCCTGCGCCGGCTGCACGACCATATCCAAGCGGTGGTCGGCCGGTACAAGGGTAAGATCTATGCCTGGGACGTGGTCAACGAGGCGATCGCCGACGACAGCACCCAGTTCCTGCGCAACTCGCCCTGGTACCAGATATGCGGCGAAGACTTTATAAAACAGGCATTCCTCTTTGCACACCAGGCCGATCCCGACGCGCAGTTGTTCTATAACGACTACAACACCGAGCGGCCCGAAAAACGCGAACGCGTCTACCACCTGCTCAAGGACCTGGTCATCGCGGGCATCCCCATCACCGGGGTGGGGCTACAAGCACACTGGTCGCTTTGGGAGCCGAACGCCGCGGACCTCCGCGCGGCCATCGAGCGGTTCTCATCCCTGGGGCTGAAGGTCCAGTTCACCGAGATCGACATGTCGG
Source organism: Dinghuibacter sp. (assembly GCF_035492835.1). NCBI lineage: Bacteria > Pseudomonadati > Bacteroidota > Chitinophagia > Chitinophagales > Chitinophagaceae > Dinghuibacter > Dinghuibacter sp. The sequence goes on along the minus strand of NZ_DATJIY010000011.1, from coordinate 13,395 downwards.
TCTATCATTGGGAAAAAAACCGGCGGCCGCGGGTATCTTCGGACGTCGACACCTTCACGGCATCTCTTTCCGCCCGTCAAGCCGCGCAATACAAGATGGTATTCGATATCTTCCGGGAATATCGCTCCGTGATCAACGGGGTCACGTTCTGGAACATCACCGACGCGCATACGTGGTTGGATAATTACCCGGTCCCCGGAAGGAAAAACTATCCTTTATTGTTTGACGTGGCGGGTGAGCCAAAGGAAGCTTACTGGGAGGTGGTCGATGAGTGAGACGGGTGATCGCGGGCAGCCCCCCTGCCCCTTTTCCTCGCTTTGATTTTTAGGCAAGGTATAACTTGAGTAATCCGCGCAAAAGTGAGGGGTTTTCAAGGTATAGCTTGTCCCAAAACCCCTCGACGACCTCCGGGGTTTTTGGGCAAGGTATAACTTGAGTAATCGACCTCAACGAAGGGGTTATTCAAGGTAGGGCTTGCCTAAAAATCAAAGCGAGGAAAAGGCGGGGCGCGCGGCGACGCGGGGCGAAATGCAGGCGGTGACCCTGCGGGACGCGGCGCAGGCGGAGATCGGGCGCGCGGCGACGCGGGGGAGACTTAGCGCCGGAGGCGCGAGCTGCGTGGGCGGCGACCGGGCGGGACGCGGCGCCACCACCAATAGAGGAAGCCGGTTATGGGAAGGCTGGCGCAGACGAGGCTGACGAGGAAGGCGATGATTTTGCCGGGCAGGCCGCCGATCGCGCCGACGTGGATGTCATAGTTCATGTTGACGAGCTTGTCGCCGGGGGTGCGGCGGGCGAACGGCGTGGTTGACATACGGCCGTTGCGAAAATCGATGGTAACGTCGGCGCGGTTGTAGTACGTTTCACGGCCATCGTAGGCGGACAGGTAGAGCGTGCTGCCGGAAGGCGGCGACAGACCGATGCGGCTGGCCCCCGTGTACGTATCGCGGATGTGCGCAAAGGCGGCGTCGAGCGAACGGGGCGCGCCGCCACTGGTGTCGACGAGCGCGGCCGCGGGCGCACCGCCGATCGCGCCAACGGCGCGGTAAAACCATTGAAAAGCGAAGGTCATACCGGTGAGGCCGAGGACCAGGGCTACGAGCAACGTATAAAATCCCAGGACATTGTGGAGGTCGTAATTGAGGCGGCGCTTGTGCGCGCGCCATTGGATGGTGAAGGCCTGGCGGCGGGCGGCGCGGGTCCAGCGACGGGGGGCGGGGGCGCGGCGGGCGGCGCGGGTCCAGCGGCGAGGCCACCAGAGCACGAGGCCGGTAACGAGGAGCACGACAAATATCAACGTGCTCCAGCCGACGATGGGCTGACCGATGGGGTCCCTGAGCAACAGGTTCCAGTGGATGTACTTGACGACGTTGAAAAAGTCGTGCTTATAATCCCTGAAGCCGGTTACGCGGCCGGTGTGCGGGTCGATAAAGACCGAGCGGAAGCGTTCCACGTTCCCGAAATAGGTGAGCGCGGTGTCGTTGGTCTTGTAGGACATGAATTCCCAGGCGCGGGAGGGATCGCGGTAGGTCGTAATATAGTCGACGGGTGTGTGTAAGGTGTCGCCTGCGGTCCTGAGCAGGGCGCTGAGCGGCTGCGCGCCGGCGGCGGCCGGGACGAAGAATACGTCATGGTACCACGCGGCGGATATCTCCTGCTGGAAACAAAACAGGCAGCCGGTCAGGCTCACGATAAAAACCACCAGCCCGGACGCGAGCCCGAGCCAGAGGTGGACTAGCCCGATCCAAAAGCGGGCGCCGGCGGAGCGGCGTATGTTTGACGAAGGCGCGGGCATCCTAAAATTTCACCGTACAAAGCTATCGCCCAGGCATAGGGTATGGCGCCGTTATACGGAATTCGTTTTACGAGATGGGGAAAAAGCGCGGTAGAGCAAGCGCTCTTTAAGCGAATGGTCGCCGGGGCCGCCAGGTGAGGGGCGGCCCTCCGGGCCCGCTAGCGGAACAAGATACGCTCTCTCTGGTGATAATCGGTCCCGTCGTAGTAGGACGCGGCCCATGCGTCGCTGGCGGCCAGGGTGAGGGCCGTGGGCGTTGGGTCGGTTTGGCCGCCGACGTTGGAATAGAGGTCGCGGAAGTTGAAATGGTCGACGAGGTCGATGGCTTCGATGGCGAAGGCGGTGGCGATGTCGGTGTCGTGGATCTCGATGAGGTTGTCGCCGTTCTGCTCTTCGCCGCCGAGGGCGAGGTTGGATGACCCCAGCCAGACCACGGCCGAGGGCGTGTTGAAGCCGCAAACCACGAATTTGTCGTGGACCTGGTGGCCCAGCCCGATCGAGGCTTCTTTGTTGAAGGGGGGCGGGAGCAGCACCTGCGAAGGCTTGCCCGTGACTTCTTCGCCCTTGGGGTCGTTGGGTTTGTAGAGGCTGATGTTGGTGGTGGTATCGGTGATTCCCGCGTTGTAGATAGACTGTCCGGCGTGGAGAGCGACGAGGGCGGGGATCAGCGGGCCGGAAGAGGTCGGGCCGGTATCCATGACCGCGAAGAGGACGGAGCTGGTTTCCGCCTTGATCCGGTCGACGATGGCCTGGAGGTTGGCCAAGGCTTTTGCGGCGGGATGCGGCGCAAAGGTCACGCTCACGTCCGCGCCCAGGGAAAAGGACTGGCCGCCTTGCGCGCTGGCGGCAAAGGACGGACCGGATACGTGATCGTTCCAGGCTTCCAGGAACATGTCGCTGTAGACCTTCGCCGCGGCGGGGTCGTCAAACACGATGACGTGGTTGGAGTTGACGTACATCCCGGTGACCGAAAAATTGGTCGAGCCCGACAGGACCTTTTGCGCGGCGCCGCCCTTCTTTTTTACGATGAGGACCTTGTTGTGCTGGAAGCGCGCGAATTTGCCCCGCAGACAAAACGCATCGCCCGTCTTGACCTTGTTGAACTGGTCTTCGAACTCGTCCTCGGGTTTGTCCCGCGAAGCGTCGTGGTGGAGGGTGGCGTTGTCGAGGATGATGCTGATCCGCCCCTGCGCCGCCAGCTGGAGCAGTATCTTCATCACGTCCGGCTCGTCCAGGTCGTAGGCCAGCATGTCGAGGACGAGCGTGTTGTCGTTGAGCACCTCGTTGAGCACCTCGAATATCCTGACCCTGGCGGTGGAGCCGCACCATGCGTATTCCTGTGCGTAGGTATAGGTCTGGCCGGCGGCGTTGGTGCCGATCGTCGCGCTGGTGTCGTACACCAGGGGGCCGCCCTTGGGCTTGAAGGGAGCCTTGAGCCCGAAGTGGTGCAGGAATGCCTGCGACTGGACGAAGCCACGGGTAAAGGCGATCGAAATCCCGCCTTTTACAAAGGGTTGCACCGCCAGCGTCACCTTGACCGATTGGGTGGGGTCGATCGGCTGGAGACCACCGGCCGGGTCGAAGTACCGCAGCGTTACCTGGTAGACATAATTCCCGACCGCGGGTGAGTTGCCCTGGTGGAAGTTCCCGGGTACGTGCGTCCAGCGGAACTTCTGGATGGGCGCGTTGGCGGTGGACTGGGCCGGTTCGGTTTGTACCACCGCCTTACCCGCGCCGCCCGCCAGCGTCAGGTTGTTGTATATGAAATACTGCGTGCCGCCGGGTGGCGTGCACGCGATGGTAAAACCCGCCAGACCCTGCGTCCTGTCCTGAGGCAGGTCGAAGGCCAGCAAGGTCTTGTAGTCCCCCTGGTAAGCTTTTACGGTGAACCCGTTGTTATTTCCGGTAGCAAACATGGTGTTTTTTGAGGACCATATTAAGCACTATCGGCCGGGTCATCAACCGTATTTTCCCCCAATCTTTTAATTTTATGATAACTTAACAGGATGAACGGGTTTTGCTATGTCTGAAATTCCCATGATCCGGGCAGTGGCGATCGATGACGACGCGCCGGCCCTCCGGGCGATCACGCGCTTTTGCACGGAGGTGCCCTACCTCCGGTTGGAAAGGGCCTTTCAAAAACCGGCCGAGGCGTTGAAATGGATCGGGGAGCACCCCGTGGACCTGGTTTTCATGGACATGCATATGCCCTCGCGGACAGGGATAGACCTCTATAAAGCCTTGTCCCCCGGGACCCTGGTGATCTTTACGACTACCTACAGCGACTATGTGGTGGAGGGGTTTTCGTTCAGTGCGGTCGACTACCTGCAAAAGCCTTTTACCTTCGACCGTTTTGTCCAGGCAACGGCAAAGGCACGCGAATACATGGCGGTTTGCGTGCCGCGGGAGGACGCCACGCCCGAAGCGCTCGTCCTTCGCGCGGACTCCGGCCAGGTACCGGTGCCGCTGTCCGAGATCCTGTTCATCGAGGAGTCGGACGACTATGTGCGCATCCACCTGTCGGCGAAAAAACCGCTCGTTGTCCGGGCCACGCTCAAACGCATGATGTCGCGTCTCCCGCCGCAGGGTTTCCTCCGGGTCCATCGTTCTTTTATCGTGCCGCTGGCGCGGATCGAAAAAGTGCGCGACAACGTGATCTCGGTGGGCGGCCGCGAGATACCGGTCGGAGCGCCCTATGAACGGGCATTTTTCGAGCACTTCGGGCACTGAGCGCCGCGGGATTTGTATCGAATCCGGACAGCGCTCGTATCGAAACCGGACAGCGAAAACCCACAAAATTCGCTAACGGGCTGTAAAACAGCTTTTTGATGCCTGGTACGTTTTTTTTCGTAGATTGAGGTATGCTGAAACAATACCTCCTCACCGCCCTTCGGTCTTTCCGCCGGAACAAGGTATCCACGCTCATCAACATGTCCGGTCTCGTGATCGGTCTTTGCGCCTCGGTCGTCATCTTCCTGATCGTCCGCTACGACTTCAGCTTCGACCATTTCGAACCGGGGCGGGAGCGGATCTACCGGATCCTGACCAACTCCACCTTTTCGGGCGAGCTCTTCCCGAATTCCGGCGTGCCCGGCTGTCTGCCGCCGGCGGTTAAGTCGGATATGACGGGGATCGAGGAGGTCACCGCGTTTTACGAATTTGGCGGACCCAATGTCACGTTGGAAGGGAAGCACTTCAAAGGCCAGAAAGACATCATTTTCGCGGACGCCGCCTTTTTCCGGCTCTTCGGGTACCGGTGGCTGGCGGGTTCGGGCGTTCAGCGGTTCGATGCGCCCAACCAGGTAATCCTGACACAATCGCGCGCGGCGACCTATTTTCCGGGGTTGAGCCCGACGGCGGTCCTGGGGCACACCATCACGTACGACGACACGGTACACGCCACCGTCACCGGGGTGGTAGCCGACTTCGACCGGGCCACGGACCTTACGTATAAGGAGTTCATCTCCTACCCCACCCTCACGGGTCAGCTCAAAAATACGTGGTCCAACGAATGGGGGAGCGTCAACTCCGCGCAGCAGTGTTTTATCCGGCTGACCCCGGGGACCACGCCGGCAAAGGTGGACCGCGGGCTCGCCCAGCTGAGGGTCAAGTACTCCAAGGACGACCCCAAGAGCGGGGAAACTACCGTGCACAAGCTCCAACCGTTTGACGACATACATTTCAACGCCACCTATTACGGGCTCGGCACCCACGGCACCGTCAACAAGACGGCGGTGTGGGGGCTGCTCGCGGCCGGTATCTTCCTCCTGCTGCTGGCGTGCATCAACTATATCAACCTGACGACGGCCCAGGCCGCGCAGCGGGCCAAGGAGATCGGCATCCGCAAGACGCTGGGGAGCGGTCGCCGCCCGCTGGTCTACCAGTTCCTGGGCGAGACCTTCTGTATAACGCTCCTGGCTATCCTGGTATCCGCGGCGCTCACGCCGCTGCTGCTAAAGGCCTTCAAGGATTTTACCCCTGACGGGCTGGCATACCGGCCCTTCACCGATCCGCTGATACCCTTGTTCCTGCTCGGGCTGGCGGTCGTCGTCAGCCTGCTGGCCGGTCTCTATCCGTCCTGGATACTCTCGGCGATGAAACCCGTTCAGGTGCTCAAGAACCAAACGGGTTCCGCGGGATCGCGCAGGGCGTGGCTGCGTAAGACGCTCACTGTTTTCCAGTTCGTCATCGCGCAGGCCTTCGTGCTGGGTACGCTGCTGGTCTCCAAACAAATCAACTACGCCCTCCACAAGGACCTGGGTTATAAAAAAGACGCCATCATCTTCATCAACCTGCCGTTCAACTACTATGCGAAGGCGGACAGCAAACCCAAGACCATGCTGAACATGGTCTCGTCCATACCCGGCGTCGAGCGCGTTAGCATCGGGCAGCAACCGCCGGCGGCCAACGGCTATAGCAGCACCGAGATCGAGTACAAAGAGGGTAAGACGCCGATCAAGACCGACGTACAGATCAAGGACGGGGACGCAAACTATATCCCGGTGTATGGGCTGAAGTTATTGGCGGGAACCAACCTGCCGGTCAGCGACACCGTCAATGCCGTCGTCATCAATGAAACCTACCTGCATATCCTGGGCTTCAAGGACCCGCACGACGCGCTCGGGCACCATGTCCAGGATCACCCGATCGTGGGGGTCGTGCGCGACTTCCACCAGCAGTCGTTGCGCACGCCGATCAAACCGATGGCGATCGAGTCCAATTTAAAGTACGCCCACACGCTCCACATCGCGCTGGCGGGGAACGACTGGAAGAGCACGATCGCCGGCATCGAATCGGCGTACAAGTCGCTTTACCCGGGAGAAGAATTCAAGAACAACTTTTTCGACGAAAGCATCGCGCAGATGTATGACACCGAGCAAAAGACGGCCAGGCTCCTGGCGTGGGCCACGGGTCTGTCGATCCTGATCTCGTGTATGGGGCTGCTGGGGCTGGTGCTGTATACCACGCGGCTCCGGACCAAGGAGATCGGGGTGCGCAAGGTCCTCGGCGCCTCGGTCATGCAGATCACGACGCTGCTGTCCAGCGACTTTATCAAGCTGGTGGCGCTAGCCTTCGTGATCGCCGTTCCCCTTTCCTGGTGGGGCGTCCACCAGTGGCTGAACAACTTCGCAGACCGCACTTCGCTGAGCTGGTGGGTCTTTGCGGCCGGGGGCGTGGTCATCCTGGTAACGGCGCTGGTCACCCTCAGTTTCCAAACCATCCGCGCGGCGCGCGCCAATCCCATAAACAGTCTAAGATCCGAATAATATGTACCGAATCGCGATACGGACCCTGCTCAAGAACCGGGTCTTCTCCCTGATCAACGTCATCGGCCTGGCCGTCGGGCTGGCGTGTTTCCTGCTGATCGCCGCCTGGCTGACGGACGAGCTGAGCTACGACCGGTACCCGGTCAATGCCGGGCGTATTTACCGGATGGGCGTGCGGCTGGCGCAAAACGGCGGCATAGCCGATTATCCCGACGTGGACGTGGCGGTCGGGCCGGGCGTCCGGGAGGCTATTTCCCAGGTGGAGGCGGAGACGCGGGTGTCGCCATTGACTACCTTTTTGAAACTGGGGGACCAGGTGTACAAGGAGCCCGGGCTCGCGATCGCCGATTCGAACTTCCTTTCCTTTTTTTCGATCCCGCTGGTCGCAGGCGATGCCCGTACGGCGCTGACCCAGCCGAACAGCCTCGTTATCACCCGGAGCCTCGAACGCAAGTATTTTAAGGGCGGTTCCGGTTTGGGACAGTCGCTGCTCATGGGTTTCCGGCAACTCAAGGTAACCGGTGTCATCGATGACCTGCCCGCGCGCTCCCACTTCCATTTTGACGGGTTCGTGAGCGTTATGAGCTTCCCGGGCATGGCCCACGGACAAACCTGGAGTAATATCGGCTCGTATACATACGTCCTGCTCCGTCCGGGCGCGGACCCCGCGGCGGTGGAGCGCCAGTTCGTACCCCTCGTGGAAGAGCATGTCGTGCCGGAGACCCAGCACGACATGGGCGTGAGTCTGGCAGAAGCCAGGAAGTCGGTGGAGAACTGGCACTTTTATCTCATGCCCCTGACAGATATCCACCTGCATGGGCATACGAAGTACGAGCTGGAGGCGAACGGGGACATCCAATACGTTTACATCTTCGCCTGTCTGGCGGTATTTATCCTGCTGCTGGCCTGTGTGAATTTCACCAACCTGTCCACCGCCAGCGCGGCCAAACGGTCGCGGGAGATCGGCATCCGCAAGGTACTCGGGTCCATCCGGCGGACGCTGGTAACGCAGTTCCTTTCGGAATCGATGGTGCTGACGTGCTGCGCCATGCTGCTCGCTTTCGGGCTGGTGGTCTTGCTGTTGCCCTGGTTCGACCAGGTCTCGGGCAAACACATCGGTTTAGGATATTTCCTGGGGGTCCGGTCGATCCTTTTCGGGTTGGCGGTGACCGTTTCCGTCGGTCTCCTGGCGGGGGTGTACCCGGCTTTCTTCCTGTCGGGGTTTGGTATTTTAACCGTGCTTCGCGGGTCTGCCGTCCGCTCGCGGCGCAGCCCGCTCCGGAGCACGCTGGTCGTGTTCCAGTTCGTCGTTTCCACGTCGCTCATCATAGCAACCCTCGTGGTGTACCGCCAGCTGTACTATATGCAGCACAAGAAACTCGGGTACGATAAGGAGCGCGTTTTATTTATACAGGATGCCTACGGGCTTGGCCAAAACCTATATGCCTTCAAGCAAACCCTGCTCTCCGACAGCCGGGTATCGGACGTCTCGATATCCCCGGACGCGCCGGTGGACCGGTCCGGAAGCCATGTGGACGGGACGGAGATCTACGCCAAGACAAACCGCGAAAATGAAAACGCCAGCGAAATCCATGGCAATATTTTCCACGTGGACTACGATTATGTAAAAACCATGCGGATGACCATCGTCGAGGGCAGGAACCTCTCCCGCGACTTCCCGAGCGGGGACTCCACCGCCGTCGTGATCAACGAGGCCGCCGTCCGGGACCTGGGCTTTAAAAGCGACAAGGCCGCGCTGAACCAGTTTATCGTCGGCTCGGGCCAGCGCCAATGGCAGATCGTGGGGGTCGTGCAGGACTTCAACTATACCTCGGCGCGGCAAAAGATCGCGCCGCTGCTGATGATGCTGGGCTATAACAACGGCGGGGTGCTGGTGCGCATCAACAACGCCAGCGTCATCGACGCCATACACCGCGCCTGGGACGGGCTCAACCCCCGGACGCCCTTCTCGTATTACTTCCTGGACGACCGTTTTGCCGCGCTCTACAGCCAGGAACAAAAGACGGGGCAGATATTCACCCTTTTTGCCGGGATCGCCATCGTGATCGCCAGCCTTGGGTTGTTCGGGCTGGTGGCCTTTACCACCGAGCAGCGCACTAAGGAGATCGGCATCCGTAAAGTACTGGGGGCTAGCACATCCAGGGTGGTCCTGCTGTTGTCGCAGGAGTTCCTGGCGCTGGTGACGGTGGCCCTCGTCATCGCCATACCGGTGACCTGGGTGGCGATGCATCGCTGGCTGGAGAGCTTTGCTTACCGGACCGGGCTGGGATGGTGGATATTCGCGCTGGCGGCCGTGGCAGCCCTGGGGCTGGCGCTGGCGACCATCAGTTTTCGCGCGGTACGCGCGGCCACGGCCAATCCGGTAAAGAGTTTACGAACGGAATGACCGGTTTTTTTAGTATTCTTGAGGGGCCATGACCCTCGATATCCCTGCTATCGTCCTTGTCAGCGCGGCGGTCACCGCCGCGATCTATTTCCGAAAGCTCACCCCCGGCGCCGGGCTGACCGGAGGCCTCGTCGCCATACTGATCTATGCGGGGGCCGGGTATGCCGGGCTCGCGCTGCTGACGACGTTCTTCCTGCTGGCCACCGGCGCGACCGCCTGGAGACGCGACGAAAAACACAACCCCTTTTCGGGTGTCAAGCACCAGGAAAAACGCCGGGCCGGCCAGGTCATCGCCAACGGGGGGGCTGCCGCTCTCGTCGGGTTATGGATGGCGCTTTCGCACGGACGGCACCATTCCCTGGGGCTGCTCATGATCGCCTCCTCCCTCTCTTCCGCCACGGCCGACACGCTGTCCTCCGAGCTGGGCGTCGTCTACGGCCGGAAATTCATCAACATCATCACCTGGGGTCCCGATACCGCGGGGCTGGACGGCGTCGTCAGCCTGGAAGGACTCCTGACCGGATTTATCGGCTCCTGCGTCGTGGCCATCGTCTACGCCATGGGCAGCTCTTGGGGCCCCGGCGTGCTGGCGGTCGTCTTTGCGGGTACCATCGGGAACCTGGTGGATTCGGTGCTGGGGGCGACGCTGGAGCGGCAGGGGAAGCTGACGAACAACATGGTGAACCTGATCAATACGGTGGTGGCGGCGGCGCTGGGGGGATTGCTGGGTTAGCGCTGCATGTCATTCCTCTTTTAGGGACTTCACGGGATTGGCCAGCGCGGCGCGGAGGCTGAGCCAGCCGGTGGTGGCCAGCGCCAGCAGGATCAGGATGGGGACGGGGAGCGTAAGCTGCCACCAGCGGAGGGGCGCGCGGAAGGCGTACGTGTCGAGCCAGCGGGCGACCAGCCATATGGCCAGGGGGATGGCGACGAAGCTGCAAAAGAGGATGAGGCGGACGATGTCCCAGGTGAGGAGGACGAGGATGCCCGGGATGCCGGCGCCGAGGACGCGGCGGATGCCGATCTCGCGTGTGCGGCGGCGAGTAGCGTAGGCAGTGAGGCCAAAGAGGCCGAGACAGGCGATGAAGATGGCCAGCGCGGAAAAGACGCCGACGATGCGGCTGAACTGGGCGTCCTGGCGGTACTGGCGGTTATAGAAGTCGTCGAGGTAGAAGGCGTCGAACGAAGATTCGGGGAAAAAGCGGTTCCAAACCGTTTGTACGGCATCCAACCGGTCCGCGGTGAGCCGGATCGAAAAATAATTGACGGGTACCCAGCCCAGCGCGGGGTCCATGGTAAGCACCAAGGCGGTGAAAGGCTTTTGGAGCGACTGCTGGTGGAAATCCCGGACGACGCCGAGGACGTTGTCGGGGTGTTTGTCAACCGACTCGAGCCACACCTTTTGACCGACCGCGGCTTCGGGCGACGAAAAGCCAAACTGCCGGACGGCGGTTTCGTTGAGCACGACGCCGGTGGAGTCGGCGGGGCGAGCCGGGTCGAAGGCCCTGCCCGCGACGAGCTGGAGGCCGAAGGTGCGGATAAAGTCGTGGTCGACGCGGAGCATCTCGAAGAGGCGCTCTTCACTCTTGGGCGCGCCATAGCGGCGGTTGGCGCCAAAGGTGCCCACCTCACGGCCCGGGACCGCGCCGGAAGCGGTGACCGAAGCGACACCAGGGAGGGCCAGCCAGGCATCCTTGATGGCCTGCATTTTCCGGTCGCGGTCGGCGGCGTCGGCGGGCGCCTTGACCGCCAGGGTCTGTTCGATCCTGACGCCCTTGTCCTGACTATTCATGAAACGTATTTGCCGGTATATGGCGATGGTGCCCGCGATGAGCAGGAGCGACGCGACAAATTGGAAGGCCACCATGCCCTTCCTCATCCGGGCGCCCCGGGGAGAAAAGGTAAAACGGCCCTTCAATACGACGGCGGGCCGTATCCGGACAAGCACCAAAGCGGGGTAAAGACCCGACAACAGGGCGCCGAGGGTGATCGCCAGCGCGGCCTGCGCCACGAGGGGACCGTCGAAAAGCCAGCCGCCCACGCCGAAGAGCGACGACAGTCCGCCCGATGACAGGCGGACGGCTACCACCGCGAGCGCCAGGGCCACGCCAAAAAGCAGCAGGGACTCGAGCAGGAACTGGCCGGCCAGGTACGAAGCGCGGGCCCCGTTGACCTTGCGGATGCCCACTTCGCGGGCGCGGTCGAGGGCCTGGGTGGTCGCGAGGTTGATGTAGTTGATGCAGGCGAGGACCAGCACGAGGTAGGCGATAAACCCCAGCAGGTCTACGGCCATCCGGTTGCCCTTCGCTTCGATTTCATAGGCTTTGGCCGGGTTGAGGTGGATGTCGCGGAGCGGGACGAGGTGGATGCCCCAGCGCAGGTCGCGGAGCGCGGGGCCGGTTTTATAGCGCTCGGCCAGCGCGGGAAAGCCTGATTCGATCGCGCGTATGTCGGCGCCGGGTCGGAGCTTCAGAAAGGTATAGCTCTCGTGCATGTACCAGAAGTCCTTTGCCCAGGCCGGCGTGGTGGACCAGGAGATGAGGCCGCTGAACTGCATGGTTGAATTGGCGGGCAGGTCCTTGAAAACGCCGGTGACCGCGCAGTGCAGCGTGCCGGCGCCGGTGCTCACGTCCAGGAATTGGCCCAGGGGGTCGGCGGCGCCGAAAATCTTCCGCGCGGCGGATGCGGAAAGGACGATGGTGTTGGGGTCGCGCAACACGGTGGCCGGATCGCCCTCGGTCAGCGGATACGAAAAGAAGCGGAAGAAGTTACTGTCCGCAAAACAGACGTGCTCTTCGCGGTAGGCGCGGACGCCGCTGCGGACGATGCGCTCGGAATTGTTCCAGTTGATCCGCGCGTAGGATTCGATCCCCGGGAGGTTGTCGTAGATCGCGTGGGCGTAACCGTTGGTGCTCGTCGGCCAGTCGTCCGTCAGGTCATCGCCCCGGTAGAAGCGGCTTTCCACGCGGTAGATGTTGTCCGCGTGTATCCGGTCGTAGCTGCGCTCGAAGCGCACGTAGGCGCCGATGAGCAGGAAGGCGGCCATGCCGAGGGCCAGGCCGAGGACGTTGAGGAGGGTGTAGGTTTTACGGCGCCAAAGGTGGCGCCAGGTTACCAGGAGGATGTTGCGGAGCATCCCTGAATATACGGCAAATCCGTTATTGCACGGGGTGCGACGTGTCGGGCCGGGCGGGCGGCGCCGCTGGCGGCGGCGCGGGTTGCGTCGCGGACGGGGCGTATTGCTGGAGCTTTTGCTGCTCGCGGAGGATCTTGTCCTTGAGGTCGGAGATGTCCTTCATCAGGTCGCTGAGGCGGTCGGCGGCGCGGCGGGCCTTGTGGGCGTCGGAGCGGGCGTTACCGGCGGCCCTGTCGGCGCGGCGGGCGAGGGATTTGTCCTGGGGATCGGAGCTTAGCTTGGCGGCGATCTCGGCGTTGTCGCTGGCGGACTTCTGGGCCTGGGCGGCGGCGTCGGTTTTGTCGCGGGTGTAAGGTTCCACCTGGTTTTGCAGTTTACCCAATTTCAACTGATCGGCGCTGATCTTGGAGACGAGGTTGAGCGAATCGGTATTGACCTTTTGGGCGCCCGCGGCGGCGACAAAAAATAATAGTGAGATAGATAAGGTTAGCGGTTTCATCTACCAAAGGTAGAAGACGGGGCGCCGTTGGCTGTGCACATTATCGTCAACAACCGGTACTATTTCGTCATCGGCCGCATAAGCGCATTTTTATGACCCGGTGCGATTGGGGCTTTCCTTGCCCGAAGTGGGGTTGAATTCCCCCGGTTTCACTTCTTCCTTTGTCTGGTTGAGCTTGAGGGTAAAGGGGAAGATGAGCGAGGCGAAGAGACCGACGGCAAAGTTACCGGCGGTTATGCTCATGAGTATCATAAAGATGAGGCCATGGGTGTGCTGGCCGATGGTGGATGC
>NZ_DATJIY010000010.1:0-8912 GCF_035492835.1 Dinghuibacter sp. | reverse complement strand
CTTCGATATTAATAGGTCCTCCGGCGAAACAACATAAATGGTCCTTCCGTAAAAATCAACTCTTAGCCTCCGGTTAAATTCCTCTTGCCTAAATGGGTCGTCTTTCAAGACTACAAAATCTGCCTTATATCCTGATTCGTGGTCAATAATATTGAACATCTTAACTGGTCCTTCGATTGCCTCTTTCACAGCATCCCTGTCACAATTAAACCCTTCTTTAAAGCTATTTACAAATAAATCCACGTTTTTAGCTTCAAGATGGATAATGAAATCTATATCCCTGGTCATCCTTGGAACAGTATACAACCCCATCGCTATGCTACCTGAGAGCATATAAGGTATTTGGAATTGATCAAGAACATCCGTAATCTTCTGAAAAAAGGAAACCATAATGAGATCAAGTTACTTCAATACATTATGCGCTCATTTTTCTGTCTCAATCCTGACCCAAAATAATGAAAATAAAAAAGCGAGTTATATATAACTCGCTTGATTTAAGTCGGGATGACCGGATTACCTCCGCGCTACGCGCTCCGGTGATCCGCGGGTGGGGTGGCCTAAAGCCTGCCGCATGCAGATGCGCCCCCGGAGGGGGCGTTTTTATGCCTAAACGACCCCGTCCGAGCAAGCTCGGCCGTTGCCGTCCCGGCATAAAAAAAGCCATCGCATTCGCGATGGCTTCATCTGCACGCTGCAGGCTTTGTCGGGATGGCCGGATTCGAACCAGCGACCTCCTGGTCCCAAACCAGGCGCGATACCGGGCTACGCTACATCCCGAGGGCGGAGTGGACTCCGCTATGTAAGGGGTGCAAATATAGCGATCATTCTCCAGATATGGGCCCGGAATTGCTGACGAAGGCAATATGCCGCCCATCGGGCGCCCAGGAGGGCGTGTTGATGGTGCCCTGGCCGCCATAGACATAGGCTACGACGCGGGGGGCGCCGCCGGAGGCGGGCATGACGCGGAGGTAGACGTGGCGGTAGAAGGGGTGGTCGTCGGGGCGGGTTTCGGACGGCCAGAAGGAGATGAAAACGACCCACTTACCATCGGGGGAAAGGTGGGGGAACCAGTTGTTGCAGGTGTCGTTGGTGAGCTGCTCGGGGTGGGTGCCGTCGGGGTTCATGCGCCAGATCTGCATGCTGCCGGAACGGGTCGAGTTGAAATAGATAAAGCGGCCGTCGGGGCTGTATTCCGGGCCGTCGTCGAGACCGGGGGTGGTGGTGAGGCGGACTTCGGGGCCGCCGCCGGACGGGATGCGGTAGATGTCGAAGTCGCCGTTGCGTTGGCCGGTGAAGACGATGTATTTGCCGTCAGGGGACCAGCCGTGGCCGTAGCTGGGGCCGGTCGGGGTGAGCTGGACGGGATCGCCGCCCGAGGAGGGGACCTTCCAGACGATCGAATGATGGTCTATATCGCTGGACAGGACGAGCATGCGGCCGTCGAAGGACAGGACGTGGTCGTTGTTGTTGCTTCTCACCGAGCCCGTGTTTAGAAGCGCCGCGGAGCGGGCGTTTAGATCAAAACGGTAGATCGCGCCCCCGGCGTTGTAGAGGAGCGCCCGTCCGTCGTGCATCCAGTTGGGCGCTTGGACGGACCCGGGATCGGAATAAACGATCCGGCGGGAACTGCTGGAAAGATCGAGCAGCTCGATGTGGCTCCCAAGATAATCGTGGTAGGGGACCATGCCGGCCCAGGAAGGCTTTATCAGCCGGACGTTGTCGAAACGGACGCTTTCGGTGACGTCTTTATTGTGGGAGCAGATGAAGAGGCCTACGTAGACGGCGGAATCCAGGGGAATATCGGTAACCTGGTTGATGACAAAGGGTGATCCGGATCGGGCAACGGACATAATGTAGGTATTGCCGTGGCGCTCCAGTTGGATGACGTCGGCGGAGGTGAGGGTCGATCGGCTCTCTAATACGTTGGCGCCGTTCGCGGGACGGTATTGCAGCGACGTGAGACCGTCCCCGTGAACCGCCGCGCAGACCATGGCGGAGCCGGTATCGAGACCGGCGCGGACCATCCATCCGAATTTCCGGTGCATTTCGACGCCCTTGCCGAGAAGCTGGCCGCGGGCCTGGAGGATGAAGTCGCCTTTGATCCGGGTATAGAGATAGTGGAATTCGTCGCGGGTAAACCATATATTGGAGCCGGAACCGCTTAGGGTGACGGTCTGGGCGGCGGTGTCAAATATGGCGGAGCCGGGGTGGAGGACGGGGCCGACGTCGCCTTCGCTGCGGAGGAGCGCCAGTTGCGCGGACGCGGCAAAAGGGGCGAAAGCGGAAAATGGCAAGAGCAGGGCGACAAGCAACGTTCGGGCATGCATGGACGTGTATTTGCCTGAAAATACACAAAGGCCGCCCAACGGGAAAAAACTAACCAAAAAATGAGCGGAATCGCAACCCCTGGCCAATCGGGCTATCTTACATTCGGGCTATGAAAAAGATATACCTAATCCTGTTGGCTTTCCTGGCGTCGTCGGCGTCCTGGGGACAAGCCGTGCTCAAGGTCGGCGTGGCCGGTCTGAATCACGACCACGTGTATGGTCTGATGGAACAATACAAAAAGGGAAAGGTCCTCATAGAAGGGATCGCGGAGTCGGACACCGCGCTGATTGCCAAGTGGAAACGGCGCTATAACCTGCCCGACAACCTGTTCTACCCCAGCGTATCGGTGATGCTGGAGCACATCAAGCCCGACGCGGTCCTCGCCTACAACCCGATCGTGGAGCACCTGTCGGTAGTGGAAGCCTGCGCGCCCAAGGGCGTGTCGGTGATGGTGGAGAAGCCCCTGGCGGTCAGTGTCGCCCAGGCCGACAAGATGGAGGCCCTTGTAAAACAATATCATATCCACCTGCTGGTGAACTACGAAACGACCTGGTATCCTACGAACCAGGACGTCTACGCATTAACCAGCAATGGCGAGATCGGGCAGGTCCGTAAAATGGTCGCCCACGACGGACACCAGGGACCCAAGGAAATCGGCTGTAGCCAGGATTTTCTGAAGTGGCTCACTGATCCGGAGAAAAACGGCGGCGGCGCCGTCGTCGACTTCGGCTGCTACGGGGCGAACCTGATGACCTGGCTGATGGGTAATAAGATGCCGGTCTCGGTGTCCGCCGTACTCAAACATTACAAACCCGATGTCTATCCCAAGGTGGACGACGACGCGACCATCACGGTGGAATGGCCGGGCGCTGTGGGGCTGATCGAAGGCTCCTGGAACTGGCCCTTTAGCATCAAGGACTGGGAAGTATTCGGCGACAAAGGTTACCTGCACGCCCTGAATCCGCACGACCTCCAGGAGCGCAAGGGCGACAAACCCTATAGCCCGCTGGAGGTGCCGACGCCGGCATACACCGACAACCTTACCTACCTGGCTGACGTATTGAGCGGGAAGATCAATTCCGACAACGACCTGTCCGGGCTGCCCAACAACCTTATCGTGGTGCGCATCCTGGAGGCGGCCAGGCGGTCGGCGAAAGAAGGCAAACGCATCGCGCTATGAACAAAGGCAGGTTGGAGGCGTTTTCGGATGGCGTTTTTGCCATCACCATTACCTTGCTTGTGCTGAGCATCCGCATACCGGGAACGGAGGTCGCCAGCGACAAGGCATTACAGACCGCGTTGAAGGACGCCTGGCCCAACCTGCTCACTTTTCTTTTTTCCTTTTTGGTCGTGGGGATATTCTGGGGCGGCGCTGATCCCGTTCCCCGCGGCGGTGCTCGCGACGCACCCGCTTTTCCCCACGGCCATCATCTTTTACTGCGGGGTCCTTTTCCTTTGCGCTGCCCAGCACTTCCTGCTGCTTAGCTATGTCGAAAGACACGGGGACATCCGGGAGCCCACTTATACGCCCGAGATTCATCGTCAATCGAGGATGATGGCCATAGTGGGGCCGATTTGCTATTTCCTTGGAGGGGTGCTGAGTTTGGTAAGCCCGATCGCGAGCTACTCGAAGGTGACCTTGGACAGATAACACATCCGCGGATCGACAACCGGCTGCGTGTCGCTCTCAAACGCCACTTCGCCGGCGCCCACGCGCAACACGCGGCGTCCGGCGGATGTCGTGATCTCCAGCGGCAGCGTCATCAGCATATCCACCAGCCGGACGGCATAATGCCCGGGACTGACGCGGCGGACGTGCACCTCCAGCTTATGGGTAGTCCTTAGGTACAAGGTAAACAACGGCGACAGATCGACGCCGGCCCGGCGGCTGAAATAGTTTTGTACGTCGTCGGTGGTGACGAGGTTGTCGTAGGTGTACGCCGGATCGGTGACAAAACCCTTGAGGGTTGGGAAGAACAGGCTGTCCCCCATCACCCAACGGAGCGTGTGCATGAAAAAGGCGCCCTTCGGATAGATGTCACCCTGGTAGGCGGCCTCTTCGTCGATGTCCTTGCCCAGGACGATGGGCGCGGTATTCTGGATGGAGCGACCCGTCCGCTGGAAGTACTTGTCGTACGCGTCTTCCCCTTCCATAGCCAGGACGTACAGGCCGTCCCCGAAGGTACAGATGCCCTCGTGTATCCAATAGTCGGCCCAGTCGCGCGCGGTGACCTTATTGCCCCACCATTCGTGACCGAACTCGTGGTGCATCAGGCCGTCGTAGTCCTCGCCGCCCACCTTGGTGTAGCGGAAATGGTTGCCATAGGCGTTCATCGTCTGGTGCTCCATGCCGAGGTGGGGCGTTTCCACGATCCCGATCTTTTCCTTTGCCCAGGGATATTCGCCAAAGTAACGTTCCTGCTCGTGTACGGTGCGCTCGAAGACCTCGAGGTGGTGCGGCGCCTTATCGGCGTGTTCCGCCAGCACATAAAACACCATGGGGACCAGGTGCCCGTCGACGGTGGTGTATTCGCGTTGGACGACCTTGTAGTTGCCGATATTGAAGACAATGCTGTAGTTGTTGATGGTATAACGCGTCTTCCAGTGATACGTGGACCGATCGCCGGAGTGAGTGGTTTCCACCAGCAACCCCGGTCCCGCTACGACGAGATTTTCAGGCACGTTGATAAACATATCCACGCCCTCGTTGGGCTCGTCGCTGGGGTGGTCTTTACAGGGGAAATAGAGTTTTCCGCCCGTGCCTTCGGCCGTGATGGCAACCCAGGGATGGCCGCTGGAATCGCTGGTCCACGTAAAACCGTCGTCCCAGGGTGGGTGTACCGCCACGTGGGGGCGACCGTCGTACGTCACCCGCGCGGTATGTTTGCCGGCGGAAAAAATGCCGCTGATCCGGATCAGGTTTTGCCCGTAGGAATAGGGCATCTCGTGCCCATCCACCTTTACCGAATGGATATGGAAAGAATCGAGCAGGTCGAACAGCAACACCGGCGTGGCCTTGGATAGTACCAGGTCCACGTCGGTATAGCCGTCGATGCTTTTGTCGGGTATGTTCACCTTGAGGGCGATCGTATAATGCCGTATGTCCATGACGGCCTGCTCGGGCTTGAGCTTGCCGCCGGAGGTCAGGTGCTCCTGGGCGGAGACGGCACCGACGGGGACAACGCAAATGGCGACCGCGCAAACGGCGACCATCAAAGCGGGCGGCACTACGAACCGTATCCTCATAGCGGTCTTATCCAGATGTTGCGATAGCTGATCGGTTCGCTCTTGTCGCCGTGCGCCTGGAGCTTGACGGGGCTCGGGCCATGGGCCTGAGTATAGGAGGGTTTCCCGATATAGAGCGTCGGGCCGAGCAGGCTGAAGTTGTTTTGAACGAGGACGCCGTTGTGGAAAACGGTGACCCGGGCGGGAGATTGGACGTTCCCGTCCGCGCCGAAGACCGGGGCAGTCCAGACCACGTCATAGCTCTGCCACTCCCCGGGTTTGCGGGAGGCGTTGACGAGCGGCGCCGATTGCTTGTAGATAGACCCTGCCTGACCGTTGGTATACGTTTTGTTTTCGTAGTTGTCCAGCACCTGGAGCTCGTAACCGGCGTCACCCGATCCGATGGAGGCCAGGAAAACGCCGCTGTTCCCGCGCGCCTGGCCGGAACCGGTCACGTTTTTGGGCACGCGCCATTCGATGTGCAGCTGATAGTTGCCAAAATATTGCTTGGTGCGGATGTTACCCACGCCGTGCTTGTTGACCGTGAGGATACCGTGGTGGACGATCCAGTCCGCGGGCTTGGTGCTGTCGGAGGCGGCCACCCATTTATCTTCACCGGTGCCGTCAAAAAGGATGACGGCGTCGGAAGGCGGCGCGCTACAGGTGGCCCCTGGGGTGACCTTGGGTGGAACGGGAGTGTAGAACTCGGTGTCTTCTGGTTTGGGTTTGTCCTGCGCGAACAACTGGTAGCTGGAAACTGCCAGGATTGCGGTCAGGCATACGCTTTTGCTGATCATGTGGATGCTTTCGGCACAATTTAAGGGAATCCGCGTAAACGGGGGCAGCCATCCATGGAAGCGGCCGGCTCACTTAAAATACGAGAGCGGAATTGTCCTCCACATATCGTGGGCCAGGTGCCCCATCAGCAATTCGTATATCAGGTATATCGGCCAGAAGATCCAATGGATGATCGCCAGAACGATGCTGTGGTTATAGTACCAGCTGACCAGGATGGCGTAAATGCCGAGCAAACCGTAAATGATGCTCTTGTCCCTGTTGCCCATAATGGAAGATTTATGTGTTCAAGCTACTCAATTATCAAGAATTGGGCCGCTCCTTTGTATAAAATTCTTCCAGGAAAGCGTCACCGTGGGCTTCGATATGGGTGTCGCCGATGTCCGTGCTGATGGTGAGGTTGCCCGTCCGGCGGAGGATGGTCAGGTGTCCATGGAAACGGACCCGGCCTCTTGGGTCATAAACATCCACCTGGTAGGTACCGGAGCGCAAATGGTGGTGAAGGCCTTCCTGCTGCACCTGGTCCCCCTCTTTTTCGGTGTGTGGGCCGATACAGGGTACGTCGCCGGCGTAGTGCCGGTCCAGGTAAAGGCGATAAGGGCCGGTCGTATCGCTCGACCAGAAGTAGATGTCAAAGGCGCGGTAGTGACGCCGGCACTGGGTGAATAGACCCAGGCAAAGCAGGAGGGGTAGCAGCCGTTTCATACGGCAAATATGCGGCAAGGACAAGGGGGGACGGCCGAAAATGGGCTGAACGCCCCGCTTTACGGGACGAACGCAGCCTGCGCCCGTTCACGCGACGCGCCCGCCGGCAAGTGTCGCAGGCAAGAACCTAGGGTTTAACCGCGTTCTCGTAGAACTTCTTTTCGTCCTGCAGTAGCTTCGCGTCGGTCTCCTTACTCACATAGACCATGTGACCCGCCTCGTAGTAGTTCAGGATGATGTTCCCGCGCACGTCGGGTCTCAGCCCCATGTGACTGACCATGTACTCCGCGTTATAGACGGGCGTGGCCAGGTCATAGTAGCCGCACACGACATCCACGTGCAGGTGGGGATTCTGGGTCATGGCGGCCCGGAGCGTTTCGCTCACGTCGAGGTATTCGTTTTCCGCGTTACGGTAGTCCCAGGGGCGGACGTTGGCGGTGGATTCGTACGGCAGGTCGCTGCGGAAGCCCAGCTCACGGCGGATATAGTTGTTAAAGGCGCCGACAAAAAGACCCGTCAGGTTGTTGTCGCTGGCGTCATAGGTGGACCGTTCCCCCGCGTCGTCGATATCCTCCCCGGTGAAGCGGCTGTCATAACGGCCTACCGTCAGGCCCTGGTCCCTGAGGATTTCCTTGAAAAAGCGGAACGCGTTGACGCGTTCCCGCGACTCCTTGATATAGTTGGCGGACAGTCCCGTGAAGTAGTGCAGCGAATCGATGATGCTGTTGGTCAGCTCGGCGGAGGCATTATCGCCCTGCATCAGGAAGCTCGCGTACGCGCCCCCGGCAAAGATTTCCGTCCGCCGGGTGAGCTCGGCCGGCGTCATGCTTTCGAGCTCGGGGGAGAGCTTATGGTGATAACGCGCGGTGGTGGCGTATGTAGGCAGGAAAAAGATATATGGCATCTCGTTCCCGTGGGCGAAGTCGATCAGCTGGAAGTTGAGCACCGACGAGATGAGCGTGATCCCGTTCAGGTTCATTCCATAGCGGCTCAGAAGGTACCCCGATAGACCCGCCGCGCGGGTCGTGCCGTAGCTCTCTCCGGCGATGAACTTGGGGCTGCCCCAGCGCTGGGTCTGGGTGACGTACAAACGGATAAAATCGCCTACCGACTGGAGGTCCTCGGTATAGCCGTGGAAGTCGCTCGCCTGGACGCCCTTGACGGGCCGGCTGTACCCGGTGGAAACGGGGTCGATGAATACCAGGTCGGTAAAGCCCAGCCAGGTATAGGGGTTGTCCTCGTATTCATAAGGCGGCGCCGGGGCATTCCCCTTGTCGTCGGCAAACTTCACCCGCACCGGGCTGAAGGACCCCATGTGCAGCCAGATCGAGGCCGACCCGGGCCCACCGTTGAACACGAAGGTTACCGGGCGTTTTGACTTGCTGGCGTTGTCGGCGGTATAGGCTACATAGAAAATCTTAGCCAGGGGTTTTTCGCCCGTCTCGTCGTGCATCAGCATATAACCGGTTGTCGCGGTATACTCTATGGTCTTTCCGTCCGCCGTGATCTGGTGGTGCGTAACCATGGGGCGGCCTACCGCGGTGTCCATTTTGCCGGGGGCCGCCGAATCCCTGACGGTGAGGGAGAGGTTTTCGGTCCGTTCGGTTCGTTCGGGTCTTTGCGCCAGGGCGCCGCCCGCCGGGAACATGCTGATAGCAAGGCCGCCCGCCAGCAGGAGGGTCGTAGCAGGGAGGAAGGGTTTTCTCATGTGTAGTGTTTTCTGGTGGAATAAGATAGGGAAAAAAAGGCTTTTTCCTATATTCGATTATACAATCGGTATGAAAACCTTTTCCTGCTCCTGCGCCCTGGCTTTGTTGCTCACCGCAACCTCCTGCCACTGGATGAAACAAAAGTCCAAA